>NZ_JBHVSK010000002.1:0-67993 GCF_042885235.1 Paenibacillus sp. NPDC058071 | reverse complement strand
CAGCTCAACCTAGCAGTTCGACAATAAGCGCAGGAGGTAACACAACCTTTACGGTGACAGCGTCTAACGCAACGGGCTACCAGTGGCAAGTGGATCAAGGAGCGGGCTTCACGAATATAACCAATGGAGCGCCGTACAGCGGAGCAACAACGGCGACCCTGACGATTACCGGAGCAACGGCAGACATGAACGGTTACCTTTATCGGGTAGTTGCAAGCGGGTTAGCAACGCCTAATGCGACGTCGAACAATGCGGTGCTGACAGTGAACTTGCCACCTTCGATCACAGCTCAACCTAGCAGTTCGACAATAAGCGCAGGAGGTAACACAACTTTTTCAGTGACAGCGTCTAACGCGACGGGCTATCAGTGGCAGGTGGACCAAGGAGCGGGATTCACGAATATAACCAATGGAGCGCCGTACAGCGGAGCGACAACGTCGACTCTGACGATTACCGGAGCGACGGCAGATATGAGCGGTTACCTTTATCGGGTAGTAGCAAGCGGGTTAGCATCGCCTAATGCGACGTCGAACAGTGCGGCGCTGACAGTAAACTCGCCGCCTGCGATCACGAGCCAGCCAAGTAGCAGCATAATAAGCGTAGGAGTGGACACAACTTTTTCAGTGACAGCGTCTAACGCGACGAGCTATCAGTGGCAAGTGGACCAAGGAGCGGGCTTCACGAATATAACCAATGTAGCGCCGTACAGCGGAGCAACAACGTCGACTCTGACGATTACCGGAGCAACGGCAGATATGAGCGGTTACCTTTATCGGGTAGTAGCAAGCGGGTTAGCATCGCCTAACGCGATGTCGAACAGTGCGACGCTGACAGTAAACTCACCGCCTTCAATCACGAGCCAGCCAAGCGATACAACTATCGATGAGAACGGTACAGCATCCTTTACGGCAGCAGCGTCTGATGCAACAAGCTATCAGTGGCAAGTGGATCAAGGAGCCGGCTTCACGAACATAACCAATGGAGCGCCGTACAGCGGAGCGACCACGCCGACCCTGACGATTACTGGAGCAACGGCAGCTATGAACAGTTACGCTTATCGGTTAGTAGCTAGCGGAGCGGCATCGCCTGATGCTGTATCAAACAGCGCGACGCTGACGGTGAATCCTATACCAGGAACAACGGTTCTAAGTGCAACTTCAGGAGACAGTAAGGTTAGTCTTGCATGGAGTCCGGTGCCTGGCTCAACGGGATATAAAATTTATCAAAGTACGGCAGCTGGTAATTATGGAGCAGAAATTCTTGCAGTTGGTCAAGCCGATAACACTGCAGTTATTAAAGGCCTAGCCAACGGTACAACTTATTATTTTGCAGTCAAGGCGCTCAACGGCAGTTTGGAAGGAGCTTATTCCAATCAAGCGAGTGCCATCCCGGCCACTGTTCCGGCAGCACCGACGGGAATAACGGTAATCGCAGGAAACGGTGAAGCAACGATCAGCTTTACTGCACCGGCAGGGAATGGAGGCAGCGCGGTTACAGGCTATGAAGTCACGTCCACGCCGGGGAATATTACCGTTGAGGGTGTGGGAAGTCCAATTAAGGTGACTGGGCTTACGAACGGCATCTCGTATACCTTTGTGGTAAGGGCAATCAACAACGCAGGAAAAAGCGAATCTTCCGCATTGTCCAATGCAGTGACGCCGATAGCGCCGACAAACCCTAATAACGGCGGTACGTCACCATCTGCTCCGGGTGGTACAGTCGCCGAAACCGGAACGCCAGTGTGGGTGAACGGCAAAGAGATAAACGCAGGGAAAACCAACATCGCTACTGTTAATGGACGAACCGTTGCCTCCATAGTAGTCGATTCGAAAAAGCTGGAAGATACGATAGAGCAGCAAGGTCAAAATGCCGTCATTAAAATTGTGACAAGTGCAAAAGCCGACGCGGTGATTGCAGTGTTAAACGGCCAACTTGTCAAAGATTTGGGGCAAAAGCAGGCGGTTATCGTGTTCGAGTCCCTGAACGCAAAGTACACGATTCCAGCGCAACAAATCAATATTGAGAGTATAGCTGAGAAAATCGATAAGTCGGTAGCCCTGCAGGACATCAAGATTCAAATCGAAGTGTCTGTGTCTGCCTCGGATATGATGAGTGTTGTTCAAAACGCAGCAACCAAACAATCATTCTCTCTTATTGCTCAGCCGCTAAGCTTTGCGATACATGGCGTCTATGGAGATCAGACCATCGAAGCACCGAGATTCAACGTTTATGCGAAAAGAACGATTGCGATTCCGGAAGGCGTTGATCCACACACAATTACGACAGGCATCGTTATCGAACCTGATGGTTCCGTTAGGCATGCGCCCACTAAAGTCATTAAAGTTGATGGTAAATATTATGCAGAAATTAACAGTCTTTCTGAGGGTGTCTTCGCGGTTGTAGAACATAACCTCGAGTTTCAAGATGTTAAGAACCATTGGGCTGAAAAAGCGGTCCATGCGATGGGCTCTCGGATGATTATTGGGGGCACAGGCAAGGGGATTTTTGATCCCGATCGCAACATTTCCCGAGCAGAATTTGCAGCCATTATTGTTCGCGGACTCGGACTCAAGCCGGTTAACGGGACGAGCGCCTTCTCCGATGTGAAATCGGATGCTTGGTACAACAGTATGGTTAATACTGCCTATACTTATCAGTTGATCAGCGGTTTTGAAGACGGATCTTTCCATCCGAATGACCGGATTACGCGCGAACAAGCGATGGTCATGATCAGCAAAGCGATGGAGATCACTGGTTTGAAACAAAGCCTTGCAACGAAATCCATTGATGAAAGCTTGTTCTCGTTTGCGGATGCTGGCGATGCCTCAACTTGGGCAAAGTCCGGCATTGCTGATAGCATACAAGCGGGAATTATTTCGGGAAGAAGCAGCACGGTGCTCGCCCCTAAAGCGTACATTACAAGGGCTGAGGTTGCTGTGATCATCGAGAGGCTTCTTCAAAAGTCCGATTTGATTTAGTGACTCATTCCAAGGACGAACGTACAGGACCGCAGATTCACAGGATTGAACGTATAGAAAAATAGTTAAAAAGCGCTTGAGCCCAGTGTCTCGCGATACTGTTTGGGTCAAGCGCTCTTTTTTTTATAATACAGGACGTTTCCACCTGACTGTAGGAAACGTCCTCATATAGCATTCCGAATCTATAAATGATATAGTGAACACGAAATCGCTCATGCAGCGGCTTAAAGGCTAAAGATTGCAAGGTATTGCTTGACGTAGCTACCGTATCGAATAGGCGCAGCCGGTTGCTATGTTTCTACATACGAGTCATGTTGAGTACTATTCACTAACCAGTTGAAGCAGGAGGTCCTGATTATGCATAAGAAAAAAACGAACTACCCTAAAGTCAACCGTCCCAATTACAGTCAGTATACCGTCAAAGAACCGACGGAACTGCTGCTTTTTTTGTTGGAGAAACTATCCAAACAAGGCCGAAACTCCGTTAAAGCCATACTAGCCCGCGGACAAGTAACGGTCAACGAACGGGTCGTGACAGAATACAATTGTCCCCTTGTGCCTGGACAAACGGTTACTATTCGAAAGGATAAGCCTGTTGAAGAACCGCTGCTCGTTGGTCTATCTATCCTGCATGAGGACGAGGATATCATCGTCATTCAGAAGGATGCCGGTTTGCTATCGATCGCGTCTACCCAAGAAGACGAAATGACAGCCTACCGGCAGCTGATGGCTCATGTTCGAATTAAAGATCCTCGGAGCAGGGTTTTTGTCGTTCATCGTCTAGATCGTGATACTTCCGGTGTGATGATGTTCGCCAAGAGCGAGAGGGTTCAGCAATTGCTTCAGAACTCCTGGCAGGACACCGTAAAGGAGCGTACATACGTTGCACTGGTTGAAGGTAAGATCAAGAAAACGGAAGGCACGATTTCGTCTTGGTTGAAAGAAAGCAGCACACTAAAAATGTATTCCAGTCATCGTCCGAATGACGGTCAACATGCTGTAACACATTACAAAATCATTCAATCCAATAATAACTTTACCTTAGCGGAAGTCCGACTCGAAACAGGGCGAAAAAATCAAATACGCGTCCACATGCAAGACATAGGGCATCCCATTGTGGGGGATAAAAAATATGGTTCGACGTCAAATGCAATTAGACGACTCGGTCTCCATGCTCGAGTGTTAGCTTTTATACATCCCACAAAAGGTCATCTCTTGCGTTTTGAAACAGACATTCCGAAGTTGTTTCTTAACCCTTTTCGACAATCTTCTTCTGAATCAAAGTAAGCGTTGACGAGGATGGAACCGTATCATCGCTAGTGGTAAAGCAGAGAATTGAGCTAACTGTTGGAGCAGCTATGCTACTTAAGGAGATCATTTATGAAAGGTAAGATACTCTTATTATTTTTTATTACGATAATGTTTTCATCTTGTCAAAATAGTAGTCAATCGACTACTTTGAACAGCGAGACTAAATCAATAATGAATTCTGAAATAACTGAAGGTCGATCAGATCCTTCTAACAATGAAGTGTTATCCATGAACATTGGGAACTATGATTTGACTGGAGAATTTTATGATGAAATGCTTCGAAATCCTATAGATCATGATTATGAAGTGGAATTTAATGAATTTCAAAATTCCAAAGAGATTATTACAACATTGGGATGGGGGGCTTTGGAAAGCAAATATACAGAGATTTGGGATAAAGAGCTGAATCAAATATATAAAAAGCTTCTTTCTAAGTTGGATAGAGAATCAAGAGAAACACTAATTGAATCGCAGAAAGAATGGTTACAGTATCACTTAAGGGAAACAGAATTTGTAGAGAAGACATTTATTAATAATGATTACCTTGGATCACAAGGATCGGTAAGCCTAGGTACGGTTATACGGGAGAGAATCAGGGAAAGAACAATGCAATTATTTGAATATCGATATTTGCTAGATGGTGAAGTTGAGTTTTTATACCAAAGTAAAAAATAGAGTTGGAATCTTGATCAAAGTTGTCAGATGTACAATCTAGGAAGAAGCTCAGACAACAAACGGCCCAGCCTAAGATAAGAGCTATCTAGGGCTGGGCGTTTTCGTGAATACAAGAACGTTGGATTGAAATTTCCGCAATCCCTAGCTAAACCTCCAGTGCAACTTCTTGCTTTAGATGCAATGCCCTGTACATCATTGCGACAATCTGCGCGCGCGTAACGGGTTCATCCGGGTTGAATTTGCCGTTATCGCCTAGTATAATCCCTAGTTCTGCTAATGCAGCGACATAAGGATAGCTCCAATGCGTAGATGGAACGTCTTGGAATGTACTTGTTCCGCCTAACTCGATCTTAAGGGCAAGCGCCACAATTTTGGCCATCTGCGCCCGTGTTACGGGTTCGCTTGGATTAAATCTGCCATTTGTTCCATCTACGATTCCGGCTTGCTGCAGTAACGAGATGGCTTCATAATTCGTATGGTTAGGCGATACATCAGAGAACGATGCCAATTCACGTACGGGCTCGAGCTCGAAAGCACGAATGAATATCAGAGCCATATGTTGTCGCTGAATGGATTCATTCGGTTTAAACGAGCCATCTGCATACCCGGTTATGATGCCTTGACTAGCCAATTCCTCAATCATTTCTTGTGCCCAATGTCCCGAGATGTCTTTAAAATTCACAACCGGCTTCGGATCTGGTGTCGTGACTGCAATCCATTTCGCATACAATTTGATGTTTGTTGTCACACGATCCTTTTCATAATCCCACTTTTGGGTCAATGCTGCATCGTGATGCCAGCCTCCAAAAATAAATCCTTCCTTAGCTGGTGTTGGAAGCTCCGTTATCTTTGAACCATTCACAATAACGAGACTGCCTATAACGCCCGCGCCATTTGTTTCAAAATATACCGTAGAACGAAGTATTGGCGGTGGCACATAGCCCCCAGAGGAATTATTCGCAATCCACTTTGCATACAATGTCGTATTCGCCGTGACTCGATCATTGTCGAAGCTCCATTGGTTTGTTAATGTAATTTCTTTATACCAGCCGCCAAATGTAAATCCCGACTTCGTTGGTACATCAGGCTCTGTTGCCAATTCATTGTATGATTTCGTCTGATTTGCCACGACATTTCCTCCATCGGACTCAAAAGACACTGTATAATGATTCATTTCCCATACTGCATACAGCGTGACATTAACTGCGCTTATCGTAAAAGTATCATTGGCGACATAGCTTGTCCCGCTTCCATCTGGTTCAGTATTCCAACCAATAAACGTAAATCCAGTCTTTACGAGACTTCCAATATGATCAACGACTGAAACGGTATTCCCAGTTTCATAAGTATGACTATCAACGGGTACAAGCCCTTCCGTAGCTCCATTTCCGTCGTAGCTTACTCGATATTTGAAGATACTGAACGTAAGGGTGATTGAATTACCTGCTTCATCCGTAACGACAAGCACATAGGAGCCCTCGGCGTCCACAGTCGAGCCGTTTATAAAAACGTTGCCGTTTAATGTTGCTGTCCCTTCATTAAAGGCAATTGTTCGAGAGGAGTCATAGCTCTCTCCATCCGCTACGCCCGTAACGATTGGCGCAGTGTTGTCCAGTGCTATACTTGCTTGAGCCAAACCCGTATTTCCTGCCCGGTCAATGAAACGAACATAAACTGTCTTGTTGCCCTCGCCTGCCGGCAGCGTGTAGCTCAGGCTTGCACTATATGCTTGTTCGGACGACCACGTAAGGTTGTCATTCGAGAACTGTACGCTCGCTACATCCGTTACGCCTGCTCCTAATGCGAACTCAAGAGTTACCTCACGATCTGCCGTGTAAGCAGCTCCTCCATTAATCGCAATTGTTCCTGTTGGCGGTTCGGTATCTAACGTCACATTTGAGCTGTATACAGGGGATTCATTGCCTGCATGATCAATGAGACGAATGGTAATTGCCTTCAATCCATCTGTGCTACCTACGTCTATCTGGAAACTGCTCGTATAAGCAATTGTCGTTGCTGTTCCTCCGTTTATGCTATAGCGAATATTTGCAATATCCGTGACGCCTGCATCTGGCGTTATTTCAACGATAACATTCGAATCAATCGTGTAGGCATTGCCATTATTGATGGACACCGCACCTGTTGGAACCGTACGATCAAGCGTTACGTCCAACGTAAGCACGGTTGTATTCCCTGCCAGGTCAGATAAACGAACCCGTAATGTTTTCACGCCATCCACTGTTTCCTTCAGCGTATACGATAGTGGGCCGTTGCTATAGGCAGTCGAAGCACTATAAGCTTGACCTATCTCACCTAACTCCATATAATCTGCATCACTGCTTGTTACTGTGAATGATACGGTAGTTTCATTTGTTATATTTGGCGTTAAAAGCGTTAACGTACCTGTCGGCGCTATCGTGTCCAGTACAATACTTGCTTGAGCCGTGCCCATATTTCCTGCCCGGTCAATGAAACGAACATAAACCGTCTTGCTGCCATCACCTGTCGGCAGCGTATAGCTCATGCTTGCGCTATATGCTTGTTCATTTGACCACGTAAGGTTGTCGTTCGAGAATTGTACGCTCGCTACATCCGTGACGCCTGCTCCTAAAGTCAAATAAAGCGTCGCTTCTGGGGCTGTTGCATAAGCAGCACCTCCATTAATATCTACTGTTCCTGTTGGAGGCTCGGTGTCTAACGTCACATTTGAATTGTATACAGGCGATTCATTACCTGCATTGTCAATGAGTCGAAGCGTAATTGCCTTTAGTCCATCTGTGCTGCCTAGGTTGATGGTGAAGCTACTTGTATACGCAATTGTCGTTGGTGATCCTCCGTTGATACTATAGCGAATACTTGCAATATCCGATACGCCTGTTGCAGGTGTTATATTAACGTATACGTTGGAGTTATTTGTATAAGCACTACCATTACCCACAACGACCGTACCAGTGGGCGGTGTTGTATCCAAAATGATGCTGTCTTGTATTATGGTAATATTACCTGCTCGATCGATTAAACGTACATACACCGTTTTATTTCCATCCCCAGCTGGTAACATATAGCTTTTACTAGTACTAAAGGCTTCGATACCGGACCAGGTAGAGTTGTTGTTAGAAAATTGCACTCCTATCACGTCTGTTACACCGTTACCTAAAGATAGATTAAGCGTTACTCCAGAATTAGTTGTATACACGTTGCCATTATTAATAACAATAGAGCCTGTTGGCGCTACTGTATCCCGTGTTATAGTTCTTTCATATTCAATTGATGCGTTCCCTGCACCATCAACTAACTTGAATGTTAATACTTTATCTCCATCATTACTTCCTATTGTTAGAAGAAAGCTTGGTACATAAGATATCTGTGTAAATGGGTTTCCGTTAACCGAATATTGGATATGCGTGATATCCGTTACTCCGGGATCTGGACTTATTGAAATAGATACAGCCGAACTATTCGTGTATTGGTTGCCTAGATTTACGATAACCATCCCGCTAGGAGGAGTCTTATCTATTCGAAATTGTACGGTTTCTTGTTGGCTGCCCGCCGTGACGGTTAACGTATAGGTGCCTTCACTGGAGACTGTCGTTCCACTTACAAAAGGACTGCCATTTAATGTCGCTGTTCCTGCATTAAATTGAGGCGTAACATTTGTATTGTAAAGACCGCCGTCCGTCACGCCTGTTATTTCAATATCAGGGAGTAGCGAATACGTAATGATCAAATACGGACCTAAAGTGCCATCGCCCATATTCGTTTCGGTCATCTGAATATAATGATCAAGATAGCTTATTCCATTACTTGCCGCTTCTTGAGCATTCATTCCCGATAAAATAAAGGTTGCTCTAGGATCAGTCTTCAAGGATTCATCTACTATATAGCTTGTAAAGTTAAAGGGAGCTAGCGTAGGTTTATGTTGGGGGACAGTACTGGCTAATAGTCTTGTATGCGTAGAACCCGAAGTTGGAGCTGGCGGCGAAGTTATATTGCTATCCTGGGTCCAACTATGATTGGTGCTCGTAGAAACCTTTAGCGAAAAATTAGTTGTTGGTTGAAAATTGCCGCCTGTTACAGGAATATATAGATTTGCCGTTTCAATCTCGTATCCTGCAGGGATTGGCGGTAAATCATACTTAAGCAATACTTGAGCCTCTATAGGATTACCATATATTCCCTGATAGCCAACATCCAGATATCCGAGATTTCCATCCTCATAAATCAAGCCAGCATTAATACCCTCGTAAATGATCGTTGTATCCTCAGATGCAAAGATAGGTGTTGGAATTATATTAGCTGAAGTTACGCTTTGACTATTTAAAAATACGATGATTGCCATACAGAAGATTACGAGTAGCATGCTTCCTCTGGAAACAAACTTTTTACCCATCATAAGTTCTTCCTTTCCGTATTAGAAATTTTTCAATGATTCGTATGGAGTTAATTCACAAAACTAACACAATATTAACCATATTTCGACATATCCTTAATTACTATACTTCATATTTTTTTCTTTTCATAGAGTTAGCTTCCGTTTTCCACATCCTTGTTGAAAACAAGTTTATTATTAATAACATCTACCCGCTCTATTTGCACGATTTATCCGAATATGGGGGTACAAGCCCAATCGGTTTGGCATATATGAAGATAATGAAATAATGACGTTGAGCGAGCAAAATACAGTGTTTGATATCTGGTGGGAAAAGCCATCCGTATTGTTTCCTTTTCTGATTACGGTTGATGATGTGCCTGCTGGATTCGCTTTCGTTGCAACTCCGCCATATACACCTTGCCCGCCGAATATTAACTATTATTTGAACGAATTTTTCCTCTTGCGCCCTTTCCGTGGCAATGGAGTGGGGGAGGAAGCCGCTAGACAGGTATTTGATCGATTCAGGGGGAACTGGGAAGTGCAAACTGGCTCAATGGAACGAAATGTGAGAGCACAAATGTTCTGGCGCAAGACATTGAAAGATTACGCTAATGGTCAGTATTCGGAAGAGCCGGGGAATGATCCTGACACTGGAGATAAATTAGTTTTTCGGTTTACTAATTCATAGGCCTAAAGCAATGATTGGTGAACGGCATGGCTTGACTTAGACTATACTCTAACGCTTAAGGTTGGTTTTGCATCAAAAACTTTGAGCTAAAGGAGTACGATTTACATGATGAAATATATGGCTGCCATATTGATGGGCTCCACATGTTTTGGACTACTTTCAACCATTGCCGTATTGGCTTACGGCAGAGGTTTTCAGCTTGGCGAAGTCGTTGGTTCTCAGCTGTTTTTCGGTTTTTTATTATCTCTTGTTTTATATTTAATCCAAACCTGGAGGATGCGCAAACAAAAGCAGCAGGATGCATCAATAAAGACCCGTCATGACAAACTAAGCTGGAAGCAAAAGCTGATGCTGGTCAGCGCTGGCTTTCCACTGGCTCTGGCCGGACTGGTTTATTTCAAATCTTTATCGTATGTTCCGGCTTCCGTAGCCATTATTTTATTATTTCAATTTATTTGGATTGGTGCGCTTATTCAAGCGATTAAAAGCAGACGCTTTCCAAACCGATTGACGGTAATGGTCATTGCTGTCTTGCTAATCGGCACCGTGCTGGCCGCGGGTTTGCTGGAGGAAGGAATAAAAAGTTGGAACCCCCTTGGTATATTATTAGGGCTAGGCGCTGCTTTGTTTTACTCCTTATTTATTCTAATGAGTGGTTCCGCCGTACCGAAGGCGCCTGCTCCCACTCGTGCCGTATGGATGCTGGCAGGGGGGATGACGCTAATCTTTGTCTTATATCCGCCAGCGTTTTTGGTTAATGGTAAAATCTTTGGAGAGCTGCTGGTCTTTGGCTTTGCACTAGGTTTTATCGGATCTTTTATTCCTCCGTTATTATTTGCTTATGGCGTACCTCATGTCGGGGAAGGAATGGCTAGCATACTAGGAGCCGTCGAACTGCCTGTCGCGGTACTCTCGTCATTTTTTATTCTTCATGAATCGATTAGCCCGCTTCGCTGGGTCGGCGTTCTTATTGTGTTAATTTCTACGGCACTGCCAGAGATCGCAAGAAGGCTTGGGCAAAAATATAACCCTTCACGGCACCGTTCAAACGCATAAAGGATCCATTCACTCTGATTCAGGAGACCTGACGGTCTCCTTTTTTAATTAGCCGGTATGCTTGCTGTCATTATGTCTAAACTTGACTTTGAAAATGCTAACCTTTACGATTTCGTATATTTTGCACCTACGGGAGGACATCACTTTGGTTTATACGATAAGTCAGGCTGCCGATCTGGCAGGCATTTCGGCACATACGCTGCGTTACTACGATAAGTTGGGCCTTCTGCCCTTTGTGGATAGAGATAAAAACGGCAACAGGGCCTTTAAAAAAAGCGATATTGAGTGGCTTGGCATCATTACTTGCCTTAAAAAAAGCGGCATGTCCATTAAAAAAATTAGACAATATGTGGAATGGGGGATGAAGGGCGACACCACGCTAAAGGAACGGTTGGAGGTATTTGAAACACATAAGTTAGCGGTTCTAAATCAAATCGAGGAAATGCAATCTTATTTGCAAAAAATCGACTATAAAATTTGGTATTACAAAACGGCTATCTCGCATGGAACTACGGCCGCACTTCCACAAGATAACTGTATTTTCGTAGAAGATCTGAATTGAAACTTTATCCTACTCTGACCCGCAGCGCTTCCTCTCACTTACAGATCAGTTTTGTGCCTAAAAATGCATAAAAAGAGGCTCAACATCTTTTCCCAATGATGTTGAGCCTCTTTTCATTTAAGCCTCACCTTACCAGTTACTTAACGCTAGGCAATATTTTATTCAATAATATAGCTGCAACAGAAGCGGCTAAAAGGGGCGAGCCCAATAAATATTGTGCAAAAGTAGGCAAGGAGTATAGGAAGTCTTTAGGGATGAGCACTAAAGCTAAAGTAATAATCATAGGGATCGCAATAATATACATTTCTTTTTCGCCGATATTTTCTTTTTTCATCACCTGCACGCCGTTTATCGAGATGATGCCGCAGACGATGGCGAATACGCCACCAATTACAGCGGTTGGAATCGAAGATATTAAGGCGGCTAACTTACCGGAACAACCGAAGATGATAAACCATCCTCCTACAGCGAGAAAGACTCGACGGCTTGCAACACCTGTGATGGAAATAATACCCGCATTAGTGGAATAGCCTGTAACCGGAGTTGAGCCGACAAAAGCCGCAATCAGACAGCTAATTCCTTCACCAATTACACCGCGGTTAATGTTCTTATCGGTTAACGGTTTATTGATCACATTGCTGATCGCAAACCAAGTACCTGTTGTTTCAGCAAGCAGTACAAGATAAATAATGACCATAGTGATAATAGCAGAAAAGTTGAACGAAAAGCTGAAATCTTTAAAAGGCACCTGAGGCATGCTGAACCATTTGGCGTTCCCAACAGCTGAGAAATCTAAGACGCCCATAACGTTTGCAGCAATACATCCGGCAATTAACGCAATCAACACGGAAGTCGTCCGGAATAAGGAACCTTTAGTATGGAAAAAAGAACCTAGGATGACGAAAAGAATGAGTACAGCGCCTGAAATCAGGGCTAATAATACGTTTTGATTGATTGTAGCATCGGCAGCGCCATAGATATTGTCTTTAATCGCAACAGGCAATAAAGAAAAACCTACGATGAAAATGATCGTACCGCCTACAATCGGTGGAATAAACGATTTAACAATTTTATTAAAAATGCCAGTATAGCCTAAAATGATAACTAAGATCGCGCCAATTAAGCTGGATCCTAACACAGAGCTCCAACCGGCTTCTCCGCTGCCGCTTGCGGCATAAATACTAATAATGGCACCGAGCGGAACATAAGAAGGGCCTTGGGCCATAGGCAGTTTCATACAGAAATAAGTTTGCACAACCGTAGCGAGTCCAGCTGCAATGAAAGTGGCTTGAATCAATCCGCTTGATTGGTCGGATGATAATCCGATTAATATAGCAATAAGGAAAGGGACGACATAGACGTCCATTGCTAATACATGTTGTAAACCTAGAAGGGCCGATTTGCCAAATGAAAGCTTATCATCGGGTAAGACAGTTAGCTGTGTCTGCTTTGAAGCTTGTTCTTGCTGGCCTGCTTGTGTTTTCACTTAGATGTGCACCTCGACGTTTCTGTTATTTTATATTCTTAACGTGAAGAAGGAAGGCTTTCATCTTGCACCCCCCGACTTCACGGATATGTTTAGGTCAAAGAAGAAGTGTGGATTGGAAATTACATATATTTTATATTTGATGCTTTCTAATGTTCGTATTTTTGAAGTGCGTTTCTTATTATAATCCGCAAAAAATGATAAGTCTACACTAAAAAACGAATAGGAATGAATAATAGAAAATAAAGAAAGAGAGGCTGTGAGCCCCTCCTGTGCTTGGAATCTGTATTCATTAGAGATTATGATCAAGACAAACGCGAATGAACCTTTTCTCCTTGTACCCAAACTTCACGAATATTCTCAGGCCGAGCCAGATACATAATCTTCTGGAAGATGTCATGTAAATCCTCATTGGACTGATAAATAGGCAGCTTGGCAGAGGCTAATGTTGTATCGATGATTTGTGCATCCCATGCGTAGTTCGCTTCTAAACGGCCGATCGGCAAGCTCAGGCTTTCACCGCCTCCTGCAGTTGCTAGATAGAATGCTTCGTTAATGGTGATCCGTGAATTCGGCACACCGCGTTCTTCGGCAGGAAGAGCTGGATTCACACCGTCCTCCAACATTCTCGAGGAGATCACAGCTTGTCTCACATTATCGAATAGGCTCGGTGAAAAACCGCCGGAGATGTCCGAACCTAAGCCAATCTCAACCTCTTTGGCATGCAAATGCGCGATAGGGATAACGCTGTTGGCAAAATAAGCATTTGATATCGGACAGTGGCAAACCGCTGTGCCCGTTTTTGCGAATAAATCAGCGTCATCATCCGTTAAGAAATTGCAATGCGCCATAACGGACTTTTCGCGCAATAGCCCAAAATCATGCAATGCAAATGCATCGTTTTTGTTGAGACGATCCTGCACATAGCCATGCGCCCAATCACTTTCGCTGCAGTGCGACTGCACGTAAGTATCATACTTAGCAGCTAGCGCTCCCAACCCCTGTAAGGCTTCATCCGTACAGCTTGGAATAAAGCGCGGCGTGACAACAGGGTAGACCCCTTGCTTTGTCGATTTGGCTAATTCCTCGATAGCAATAATAAATTCCTCTGTATCTGTTAATGCGCTTTGAGTGTCAGCGTCACGATAATAGGCAGGGTTGTTTTCAGGGTGATCCATAACGACTTTCCCAACCAACCCGCGTTGTCCTTGTTTAGCGCAGATCTCAGCTAGCAATATACTGGCTTCTTTATGAACCGTCGCAAAATATAGCGCCGTCGTCGTTCCGTTTGCGAGCAGGGTGTTTACTACATCTTGGTAGACAGCTTGCGCGAAATCCAAATCTGAAAATTTGGACTCGAGCGGGAACGTATACGTGTTCAACCAGTCATAGAGCGGGATATCTAAGGCCGTTCCAGCTTGCGCCCATTGCGGCGCATGTACGTGCAAATCGATAAACCCAGGTAAGAAATACTGGCCTTCCGCTAGACGATGAAAGTTCTCTTTGCCTTGATAAGCATCTAATAATGCTTGATAGCCGGCGTCTTCTGGGGCAATGGCTTGCTCGATCATGCCGTTCGTATTCACACAGAATAGATAATCTTTTAGAATGTGTACTTCTTTGGGGGACTTGGAAGTAAAAGCAGTTCCTTGGAAAACACGCGTATATTTTGTCATGATTACACCTTTACGTTCGTATTTTATGTTGGTCAATATCTAGCTATTATAGGAGATATGAAATGTGAAGTCTATTTGTAAAACCTGTGCTGGGGGCAGAGGGGGAATAAGGCTATTACAATTACTTACAAAACTATAATTAAAGTGTTATATTATAACTTTGAACATCCTTATGGATATTTTTCACAGAGAGGATTGCTTTTTAAGGTGAAACGAATTAGGAAATTTGCAATGACGGTGGCAATGGCTACTACTTTAATTGTGATCGGAGCATGTACATCTGCTGGCAATGAAGCTTCTCCTGCATCAAATCTTACTCCAAGCACCGCTCAAAACGAGATCGACGATGCTAAAGACTTGATTTTCAACAATGCACTTAAAGATGGCATAAAATACTCTTTCACAATCGATCCTGGCTATGGTTGGGTAAAAGTATTGGTTAAAAATGATACGAGTTCAGAAATGACTGTCCGAGTTACTCAAGGAAGTCTTACGGGAGCAGAGAAGATGTTATTTACAGTGCCTGCTAATAGTCAAGAGTACTTAACTGGAACTGCAGCGTGGTCAACTGGAGAATTTCATGTTGCAGTCTCTTCAAAGATCAGTCTGCCACTATCAGGTTTGTTGTCGGTTAAATCCGCGACTACAGAAAAAGCTTTAATTAAACTGTAATTGGCACGAATTCTTACTTCAGCCTAATTAAATACATTAGCAATAAAAACCGTCTTTGCTTGTCCAAAACTCCATTATGGAAGAGTTCGTTTGGATACAAAGACGGTTTTTTTAATATACATATCTCCTTGGCAACTATAAGAGAATATTCTGTTATAAATTGGAATTGAAGTTTACTTGAAGGTCGTGACTATAGGATGTTAGATTTTCTCAAGAAGAAGGGAATAAATGCATTTCACGAAATATTGGAGATAGCAGAACATCCAAATATGCTGTTCTCAAACGATAAGAAACAATACAATGCTGAGGCTCGCTATAACCTCTGCACCATCCAGAAGTTGAACAAACTTATCAAAAAGAACAAAATCTCGATGTACTAGCCGTCAATTATTTAGTGAACTGCGATTGGATTGAAATCAGAAAATATAGAACATGAGACCTTTGCCCTCGGCTACAGCTTGGGTGTAGAAACGCTGAATTTCATTAAAATGCTGCAGCAAGTAGGCAAAGAACTCGTCCTCATCTTCGTCTGAAGTATAGCCAGCTTCAAGAGGATATACCTCGTCTTCGAGCATGGTTTGGAAATTGTACCTTAATCGGAGCTGCGCTTCATCTAGCTCAGACATCGCTTGAAGCGCTTCTGCAACTTGCTCAGCGCGTAAGAGAAACGCACCGAAAGATCCAAATTCGATGTTGTGGCCTGACGTTAACGGAACAACATAACCCAGAGGGGGCTTTCCATCGGCAATATCTCCACATAGCAAGTAGTGAATGGCCTCCCAGGATCTATCAATGTCCAGTCCGGGATAATCTTTTAGCTTCAAATCCTTGGCGACAATTTCGCCTGCAGCGATTTGTAGCACCAGTTTGTCATCAAGACTACTATAATATCCGTACATTCCCATGTTTCATCCCTCTTTCTATTTTAGTAGTGATTATATCGCTCTATTAAATGTAACATTTGGCAATTATGCATTTCAAGGAACGATGGCGCTCACTGAAACTAAGTTGGTTGTGCTATCATGATTTTTTTGATAAATGATTCAGGAGGCGGGCAGCGATGGGCAATCTTTTGCAGGTTAGAGTAACGGGGATACTGGTTGAGGATGGAAAAATTTTATTGGTCAAACAGAACGTAACTTCTGACCGAAAGTGGTCTTTGCCCGGAGGCAGAGTCGAGCAAGGCGAGACTCTAGAAGATGCAATTGTAAGAGAAATTGAAGAGGAAACAGGACTTGCTGCTAACATTTCCAAGCTGTTGTACATATGCGATAAACCGGATGCCTCGCCTTCATTAATTCACATAACTTTCCTGCTTGAAAAAATAGGAGGGAAAATACGCCTCCCATCGAATGAGTTTGATAGTAATCCGATAAGTGGTGTGGAGATGATTCCGATTCATGAACTTGTCGCCCATGGATTCTCAGAGAAATTTATGACCATTGTTCAGAATGGGTTTCCTGAGTCAGGAAGCTACAAAGGCCTTAAAAGCAACATCGGCTTATAAGGAGGAATGACGGATGAAAAATGTTTATGTTGTTCGGCATTGTAAGGCAGAAGGACAAGCCTCTGATGCTCAACTAACCTCTATTGGTGTTGAACAAGCAAAGGGCCTTGCTGAATTTCTTTTAGACAAAGATATCGATTGTATCATCTCGAGTCCTTATGAAAGAGCTTACCGTACTATAAAACCACTATCCGATAAATTAGCTGTTGAAATCGCCTTGGATGAAAGATTGACGGAGCGGGTTTTGTCAGATAAGAACTATCCCGATTGGCTTGAAATGCTTCGTAAAACATATGATGACTTAGATCTATGTTATGAGGGTGGAGAGTCCAGTAACATGGCTATGAGCCGTGCCATTAGTGTAGTCGTGGAAGCTCTGGGTAGCGAGAGTCAAAACATTGTATTGGTTTCACATGGAAACCTGATATCACTTCTTCTTAAGTATTTTGATGACCGCATCGGATTTAAGGAGTGGGAATCTCTATCTAATCCCGATGTGTTTCAACTTACCTTCTCAGCAGAAAAAAAGCCCAATATTCATCGAATATGGGCGGAATGATTTTAAGCTCTGCTGAAGCTCCGAATGACCGTAGTTACATTGCCCAAACAACATGATCCTTGCGGGTTATTAACCTCACAACCACAGCGATTGGCTTGAACTTGTTCACGGATATGTTCATTTGGATGCTGACGATCTTGAACAGCTTGCCTTATACGTTCTCTTGTCCATCCGAAACAATAGCAAACAGGGGCATCTAAAGCGTCGTCTTTTTGAAATACGGGTACTTTGAGCGTAGTTTTGTTAAAGGTCTGTATATCGCTAAAATAAACGACTTCACAAGACGAGTTCGAGCAAAATGCATAAGACGATGCAGGATCAATTGTTTCTAGAGATGTTGGTTGGAGCAAGGCTTTTAGAGTAATCAATGGAACGCTTTTTCCCTTTTGACGGCAGACGGGACAAAGTATAAGATTTGATGATTCTTTGGTTGGTGTATGGCAGCAGCTTTCCATTGAAGAATCACTCCTTGTTCAGTAATGAAAGTGCAATCGTGTTTTCTTGTTGCGACTTAGAATAAAGTCCTTTATTATAATATACCCCCGCCCGGTACCTGAAGGGAAGAGATCTTTCACATTTTGGAGTCCTAGTTCATTTAGTGGTCTGTTCTCCAAACGTTTTTCTCTGCCCCCTTCGCAGTTCCGTCAAAAAAAGTGATTTTCAAGAAGCAAGTTTTCTAACCGTAGTTATAATTTCAAGTACAACCGTAGTTACCTAGTATATCACGGTCGAAATGGAGGCGAATTGAATGGAGCTAACACAAATCATTAACGATGTATTTCAAGCGATACAGAAAGGGGACACTGCAAGGCTAACAGATATTCTAGAATCACACTCTTACCTTTCAAATACGGAAAATGGGGAGGGGCTTACGCCTCTGGGGTATGCGGCACACTTTGGAAACAATGAGGCTGTACAGATATTGCTAACTCATGGTGCAGATGTTGATGCGATATCTCATTCCAAACTTTCCTACATTCCTTCGAATACAGCCCTGCATGCAGCAATTTCCGGAGAGCGTAACCTGGATGTTGTCAGATTGCTTTTGGCACATAAGGCGCAGACAATTATATTCGATAGCAATGGTCATGCTTGTCTACACACCGCTGCATTCCATGACGATAACATAGAAATTATTCGTTTATTGATTGAACATGGTGCCGATGTAAACGCTAGAATAAAAGATGGAGAAACAGCACTGTCACTCGCTATCAAGCAGGGGAACAATAACGTAGAGGAATTTCTTCGCCAACATGGAGCAGAAAAGGAGTAAAACCGCATGTTCATTGTAAACGTAGAAGGTGCAGTCTGTAGAAATGATAAATGGCTTCTTATTACACGGAGCGCCGAAGAAGAACATGCAGGCGGTACTCTGTCCCTTGTGGGAGGAAAAGTAGACGTTGAAGGGAGCTCGCTTGAAATCCTTGAACGGACCGTAAAGCGAGAGCTTTATGAAGAAGTTGGCATCGAGATAAAAGATGCGGTTACTTTTGTATACAGCACCTCCTTTGTAACAGAAGATGGGAGGAACGTAATCAATATGGTCTTCCTATGCGAATATGACAAAGGTGAAGCTCATATCAAAAGCCCTGATGAGGTTGAAGCCATACACTGGATGACCTACGAAGAAATCATGAACCATCCCAAAACGCCTCCTTGGACAAAAGAGAGTGTAAGGAGAGTAGCGCTAGCAAAGGGGTAATATATAATCAAAGTATTTGCAAGGAAACACAACTAGGCGGGTCATAGAAAGCAAAATCCACAACTTTCGAGGTTGTGGTTTTTGGTATGAGCATGTAATTACATGATTTTACTCATAGACTGAGCTTGACTATCTAACCTGCTAGCGGCTTCGTCAATTCCAGAGAACTCCTCAACTGCTTGTTGAATTTGGCTTTGACTGTCTGTAATTGCACTTTGAGAAATCTTTGTTCCCTCACTGACTTTTTCAACAAAATGAAAGATGCCCTCTATGGTGGATTGAATTTCTTTTGTAGCTTCTTGTACGCTATTGGCTAACTTTCGTACTTCGGTTGCTACAACATTAAAGCTGCGCCCATGCTCCTTGGCATGCGCCGCTTCAATTGCCGCATTTAAGGCAAGCAAGTTTGTTTGCGAAGCGAAATCCCTAATCGTATGAACAATTCCTCTAACGGCTGTTGTCTGCTCTTCCAAATCACGAAGATAGGCTAGGTTATTGCCGTTGTTTTCCAATACAAATCCAATTGCCGATGCTACTTGTTGACTGCGAGATATGCCTACCTTTGTGCGTGAGATCAATGCTTCCGACATATTCTTTAGTTCGGTTGTGAGCTGGTTTTTGGCCGTTTCCCGTTCAGTTATATCTGTAGCTACTTTTAGAACTGCCGTGACTTGACCCTGTTCGTTTTGAATGGGCATATAAGTGGCTTCAAGATGAAGTAAATTGCCGTTCTTTGCCACACGAACAATTTTCTCTTGGAATTTACTGCCGCTCCTGAGATTGCTCCACAACAGCTTATAGTCTGAACTATTAGCGTAATCTGGCGTGCAAAATTGCCGATGATGCAGCCCTATCAATTCGGACTGTTGGTAGCCCATTGCTTGAGCAAAATGATCATTTGCCCATAATACTTCTCCCTCAATCGTAAATTCAATCATCGCGAGCGACTGCTCTAAAGCGGCAAGTACGGCTCTTTCACTTAGCACTTGGGTTGAATTTTCTAGCAACCACTACCGCCCCCTCTCTTATGAACTGATAATTTCATTTTGTCTATATATCTATAGCCCTATTATACCAAAATCCGACTTATAACAAGTGGGTATTTTATCTTTTTATTAAATATCACGAGCTTACAGAATGCGCCATTTCCAGACAAAATACATCGTCATTTTACAACCTTGCCCTATACAAAATCTGAACACTCTCGCATTGATCAATGATTCTGCACATCAACGACACTCTCCCGGCTATCTGTAGCTTCGGAGCTGTGTCAAACAAGTAGTAGATTATCCTTTTCCGAATTGTACCACTGGTAGCTGTGGTAATATAATTAAAAACAAATGCGGCAATACTGTATGTTGCATACTAGGAACCAGTGCCTTATTAAAAGGAGGAAACAAAATGGCAGTAAATGAAATAAACGATAGCAAGGAATTATCGGAGGAGCAGCGTGAGAGTCTGCTAAAAGCATTGAAAGCCCGTTTTGAGAAAAATAGGAACCGCCACGAAGAAGCTGAATGGGCTGGCGTACTGGCAAAGCTTGAAGCAAATGCTGATAAAATGTGGTCGCTTCATGAAATGGAGAGAACGGGCGGTGAACCGGATGTTGTGGGCTACGACGCTGCGACGGGTGAGTACATTTTTTACGATTGCTCAGCCGAAAGCCCTAAAGGGCGCAGAAGTATTTGTTACGACCATGAAGCGCTGGAGTCCAGGAAAGAGCATAAACCGAAAAATAGCGCTGTCCAAATGGCAGCCGACATGGGCATTGAGCTTTTAACGGAAGAGCAGTACCGGGAGCTGCAGAACCTTGGGGGCTTCGATTTGAAATCTTCGAGTTGGGTAGTAACACCGGCTAATATTAGAAAGCTCGGCGGAGCTATTTTCTGCGATCGCCGTTTCGACACTGTCTTCGTGTATCACAATGGAGCTGAATCCTATTATGGCGCAAGGGGATTCCGCGGTTCGTTAAGGGTCTGAGTACCGTCAGGAGCATATACGGCTTGTTCGGACGCATGCAGGAGGTATACATGATTAAAGCAGACGGTTTATCTAAAATCACTAATTATGAGAAAGTGACCAACGAATATAGTCCCAGCTTCTCAGGGATCGTCGCGGGTGAATGCAAGGGTGACCTGTGGGTTGATCAAGTCCAAAATCCCAAAATTGCGGTCGCAAATTCTTATGCAGTCGGAGGCTTCGCCTTTTTTGGAGCGATTGAATCCGAAGAGGAATCAAACAGCGTTAAGGGGTTTATTCATAAACAATTGTTTGCGTGGTTGAAATCAAAAGAGATTGGCTATTTTGAGTTTTCGATCGAAAGCGACGGACTAAGAAACCAGGTATTAAACATGTTTGATGACCAAGAGATACAGAGTGAAAAGGAGTTTAGCTTTCGAAAAAAAGACGAGACTCCTGAATCGCTTCATCTCCCAGAGGAATATATCCTGCATGAAGTGGACCATAAGTTTTGGGCTTCATTAAATGAAGGAGCGTTTGATAACCGATCTTTCGTCACTGAGAGGATACGGGGTTCATGGCAGAGCTTTGATGATTTTCATCAGAGAAGCTTAGCTTTTTGTATAACGCATTCTACCAAAATAGTTGCAGTTATTGCAGGTACCGCTAGCTTCAATGACGTAATTGCCATCGACATAGAAACAGAGGAAGCACACAGAAATAAAGGTCTGGCATTACTGCTGACCGGAAAGTTCGTAAACGAATGTGTAAGTAGAGGGCTGACCGCTCAATGGGATTGCGTGGAGTCGAACCCTGCCTCAAGAAAACTAGCTGAAAAAGCGGGCTTCACATTCATAAAACAAAATGAAGTGTATTGGGTAAAAAACCTCTGACCCGCAGCGTCTCCTCTCTGGAATTAAAGCACTGATTCGGTTTTGAGCTGCGTTTTTTCATTATATATGATTATTCATATATAATTTTCGGATTTTGAGCAAATGCTTAATGGTTCACAATGGACAGCAGCGTGATCGTATCCATCAAGCGGTCCATTCTGACCGTTAGAGCAAAAAACAAAGCCTATTCCCTTTCTTTAAGGACACTAGTGACCGTTAGAAGATGATTTCAGGCTATTCTCCGCCCCTATCCTATGCTTAGGGACATTAATGTCCCTAAGCGAGCCGAAATTTCGAATAATCGGTGCTAACGGTCATTACTGTCCATTAACTAGGCTCGCACTGATTATGGTATAGAGCCGATTTTTCGTGCTTATTCCTCATGTAGACCCTACGGCTGTTGCTTCTAATGCTAGGCTATCTCGGAAAGCGGGCAACCTGAAGCGACCTATAATGTTAAATCAGTGGTTAACAGACCAGCAGAGAAAAGCGAAGGGACAGAGGGATTCTGGAGAAACGATAGTGGTCGCTTTTAAAGTCGGATTCCTACCGCAAACCTCTATAAAATAAAGGAATCTGGCTTTAATGGCGATCGGAAGAACCCTCTGTACCGCAGCGTTCCCTCTCTCTGGAAGTAAAGCACTTATCTCTACCAGAATCACAATCATAATCAGAATGTTCAAAGAGCGTCCGTAACCGGGCGTTCTTTTTTTATACTCCTCCCTCCGCCTACCCCATCCCGATTCCATCCCATTTCTGCAATTGTCCAAAAAAATGATACCAAACATGAAATTTGACGACTTATGCCTGTTTTTAGACTGACTTATAATGAATCACAGATTCGAGAAAAACAAGAGTGCAAGGAGGATTCGGCAATAGTGGATGCAGCAGTGGAGACTGCGAAGAAACCCGGAAACAGACCATCCAACCGGAGATGGCTTCGCAGATTTTACAAACAAAAATATTTGCAGATCATGGCTCTTCTTGGAGTAGCCTGGATAATTGTTTTCAACTACGTTCCTATGTACGGAATTATTATTGCTTTCAAAGATTACGACATTATCGGTTCCATTTCGAGCGCGCCTTGGGTAGGACTGGAGCATTTTAAAGAGTTTTTTGAGGATGAGAATCTAAGGTATGTGGTCAAAAATACGTTGGGCATCAGCCTGCTGCGCCTCATCATCGGCTTTCCGCTTCCGATTCTGTTCGCTATTCTGCTGAACGAAATGCGTTCCGCCTTGTTTAAAAGAGGGGTTCAGACGATTTCCTACCTGCCCTACTTCCTGTCATGGGTAATCCTTGGCGGAATCTTGAGCACATGGTTATCCGATGTCGGTATTATTAATCAGCTGCTCCTCAAGCTGCATGTGATCAATGAGCCAATTAGCTATTTGGCCGAACCGGAATATTTCTGGGCGATTTCGATTATTTCGAGCATTTGGAAGGAGTTGGGCTGGTCAGCGATCATTTATCTCGCGGCAATCTCGGGCATCTCTCCTGAGCTTTACGAAGCTGCCACAATCGATGGCGCCGGTAGATTCGCACGCATTCGCCACATCACGCTGCCATCCATCGCCGGAACGGTATCCATCCTGTTCATCTTGGCGGTCAGCGGATTACTGAACTCCAATTTCGACCAGATCATGGTGCTTCGCAATGCGCTTAATGAAAGTGCCAGCAATGTCATAGACATCTACATCTACCAGACTGGTCTGCAATCTGCTCGTTTCTCCTATTCGACGGCGGTCGGGCTCGTCAAGTCGTTGATCGCGCTTGTGCTGCTGGTTGTGAGCAACAGCGTCACAAAGAGAATCAACAACACGTCGCTGTTCTAGATCAGTCAAAGGAGAAAGGAGAGGTATACATGTTCAAATTAAAACGAAGGACTGTTGCGGAAGCGTCGTTCGATGTCGGCAATAACGTGCTCATGCTGTTGATCTGCTTCCTCACGTTGTACCCGGTATGGTACGTAGTCGTCAATTCTTTCAACGATGGGAACGACGCGATGCTTGGAAATATATATTGGTGGCCTCGCGTATTCAGCCTCGATAGCTATAAGGCGGTATTTAACAGTAACGGCATTATGCTCGCTATGGGCGTTACCGTAGCGAAGACAGTCATCGGGACGGCCGTGCATGTATTCTTTACTGCTATGGTTGCCTACGCATTATCGAATAAGGAGCTGCTCGGACGCAAGCTGTACATGACGCTTGGAACGATCACCCTCTTCTTCGGGGGCGGACTTATTCCTTCTTATTTGCTCATTCGAGATCTCGGGCTTCTGGATAGCTTCTGGGTGTATATCCTGCCTGCGGCCTTTAGCTTCTATGACCTTATCATCTTTATGTCTTTCTTCCGAGAGATTCCGAACGGGTTAGAGGAAGCCGCTCAGATTGACGGGGCGAATGAATTTAAAATTTTCTGGAAGGTGATCATTCCGGTATCTATGCCGGTCGTCGCTACGATCGCGCTGTTCCATGGCGTGTATCAGTGGAATGATTATTTTGCCGGGGTAATCTACATTAACAATTCCAACTTACAGCCGATACAAACGTTTCTTTATCGGATTGTCGCGGAATCCAGCTCCAATCAGATGGTTTCGGCGATGGCCGGCAGCATTCAGAAGTCCGTTACTTCCCAGTCGGTCAAGCTGGCGACGATGGTCGTGACTACGCTGCCAATCGTTCTTGTCTATCCATTCCTGCAAAAGTATTTTGTCAAAGGCATGATGATCGGCTCTATCAAAGGGTAGCGTTAATGAGAAGAGTAGAAACAAATGGATTTTTTTTAACGGCTTTCAGCCCTTCTAATTAGAAGGTTTGATAAGATAAAATGATATAGGAAAAGGGGAAAGTACGATGGTCAAATCTAAAAAAAGCATTTTGATCCTGATGTCGCTTGTTCTCGTCTCTGTTCTGTCTGCTTGCAGCGGTTCAGGCAACGGGGGAAAGTCCGATTCCGCAAGCTCCGCTCCTCCAGCAGAGAAGACGCTTAATGCCAACGAAGCGGGCTGGAAAAGCAATACCGATCCAGTCACTTTCGATTGGTATTTGAATTATTCCTGGTTTGCGGATAAATGGGGCGTCGACAAGACGACACAGTATATTACGAAAAAAACCGGTGTCAACATTAACTTCATCGTTCCAGCAGGCAATGAAAATGAAAAGCTGAACACGATGATCGCTTCCGGCAACCTGCCTGACCTGATCACGCTGGACTGGAATTCCGATGCAGTCGACAAAATGATCAAGGGCGGCATGGTGCTGCCGCTTAACGAACTGGCGGATCAGTACGATCCTTACTTCTTCAAAATTGCCGATAAAGCCAAGCTGAATTGGTACAAGCAAGAAGACGGCAAGGTATACGGTTATCCGAATCAGTCGAGTTCTCCATCCGACTTCCAAAAATTCGGTTACAACTTTACTTCCAATAATACTTTTCTAGTGCGTAAAGATATTTACGAAGCGATTGGAAGTCCCGATATGCGTACGCCGGAAGGCTTCTTGAATGCTCTGAAGGCAGCCAAGGAGAAGTATCCGGAAATCAACGGTCAACCGCTCATTCCGTTCGGCTCGCAGGAATTTACGAGCACGGGAAATGGATCGTTTGAATCAAGCCTATTTGAGTTCCTGTCGATCCCTACTGAAAAAGACGGCAATTTTTATGATCGTACCACAGATCCAGAATATATCCGTTGGCTAAAGGTTTTCCGTCAAGCGAACGAGCAAGGTCTAATCTCCAAGGATATCTTGATTGACAAGCGTCCGCAAATCGAGGAGAAAATTTTGCAGGGCAGATATTTCGCCATGATGTTCCCGCGTTCCGATCTGCAGAACCAGAATATTGCCCGTTACCAACAGGATCCGAATTCCGTGTATATTGCGGTAGATGGACCTGCGAATTCCAAGCTGGATCAGCCGCGGCTAAGCGGTCCGTCTATCGCTGGCTGGACGCTGACCCTGATCTCCAAAAACGTCAAGGATAAGGAAAAAGCGATTCAATTCCTTACGTATCTGATTAGCGAAGAAGGCAACAAGGATCTGTTCTTCGGCGAGCAAGGCGTGACCTATGATGTGATTGACGGCAAAGAGCAATTTCTTCCTGAAGCGCTCAATATGTACAATAATGACCGTTCTTCCTTTGCGAAAACGTACGGCGCTTCCTACACGTTCTGGATGATGATGGACCCTTCGCTCAACTTGAAATGGGCTCCGGAATCGGTGGAACCGACCAAGGGACCAGAAGATTGGACTCGCGGCAAGGTCGTTGACAATACGGTCTACACGAACCTTGATCCATCGGCAACTTCGCCGGAAGGCATTTCGCTTGGCAAAATCAAAACTCAGTGGGGCAAGATACTCCCTAAACTGATTCTATCGAAATCGGAAGCTGACTTTGATGAAGTATGGACAGATTTCCAGAAATATCGCAGCCAGCATGATCTGGATAAAATCCAGGCTTTCCAGGACGCAGCGTTCAAGCGTAACATTGCTAAACTCTTAGAGTAACTTAGAAAGCATCATGCTTTATCTGCCTGGGCAAGTCCGGTCTTCGTGCCGGACACGCCTGGGTTTCTTCATTATCATTCAACTTAGATGGAAGCGGGTAGATTACCGGTGAGAAAACTTATGGTCAGTGCAAAACGGTCTGTAGAAGGCCTTTTCGGTCAACTTTCAATTCAAGCAAAGCTGATTCTGACCTATGTTCTCGTCATTCTAATCCCGACTATCGTCTTTTCAAGCTATCTGCTTGGAGCCAACTATCGAGGCAGCATCACAAGCATTGTTAATAAAAACGCCTATTTCCTCGGCACGGAGAAGAGCAGCATCCTTAACAGCATGGAGGGGATGGAACGAACGGCACAGCTGGCGCTGGCCGATCGCGACGTGCTCAATTACCTTCTGAGCAATTACGAGATCAGCGCAGAGGAATTGCTTAATTTTAACGCAGGCCCGTATAAAAATCTTCAGCATATGTTGTACAACAATCCGAACATCAACAATTTGCGAATCTTTACAGACAATAAGTTTGCACATGAGATCTGGCCTATTATTTTTAAGGAGAACCGGATTGAAGACGAAGAATGGGTGAAGCAATATTATTCCCAGCCTGAATCTTCCTGGTGGACGATTTATACGGGAGCGGACAATCCTCTACATACCGAATCGCGTGAAAATAGCGGGAAATATACGTTTGTCAGCTTAATGCAGGAAATCAAATATCCGCTGGAGCGCCACCTTGGCCTGCTGCAAATCAATATGAAGCTGGAAGTGTTCTTCTCCAAAATATATGGCAACCTCCAAGACAACTCTTCGCAGCTAATAGCTATTGATCGCAATTCCAAGGTGTACTATAACAAGACGTCGCCGTTCTATGACAAGATTGCACCCGAAGAAATCAAAGGGGAGTTCAATCGGAAGATTCGAGGAGACGAGGGCAGCTTCCAGTTTAATTATAACGGGGTTCCTTATTTGTGCGTGTACACGAGCCTTGATCGGCTAGACAGCCATCTAATGACCGTCGTTTCGCTAGAATCGTCCTATAATGACATGCATAAGACGAGGATGGCCATCATTGGCATTACGCTGCTGTTGGTTATTATTTTGTCCGTTATTACTTATAAACTGCTGTCCGTTATTTTAAAAAGGCTTCATCTGCTGCGGGAATCAATGAAGAAGGTTCGCCAAGGAGACTTCAATGTGCAAATCCCGCATCTCGGGAGCGACGAGGTGGGGGAACTAGGCAGCCAGTTTCGCCAGATGCTGAAAAAGATGAATGAACTGATTATCGTAGCGGTCAACAAGCAGGCGATCTCGCAGGAAGCGGAGCTCAATTCATTAAGGAATCAAATCGACGCCCACTTTCTGTATAATACGCTCGAGAATCTGAAGATGATGGCTGAGATGGAGGGACAGCTGGTCATCTCCGATACGTTGACTTCACTAGGGGGAATGATGCGCTACAACCTTCATTGGACCCATCACTATGTACATCTTTATGAGGAAATTCAGCATATTCAAAACTATATCTCGATTATGAATATTCGCTATAGCGGAAGGCTGGATTTGCGTATCGATTTGGCTGAGCAGTTGCAGCAGCAGGAGATTTTGAAGATGTCGCTTCAGCCAATTGTAGAGAATGCGCTTAAGTATGGAATGAACGCTTCAAGACTTCGCAAACGCAGCTTGGTGATCGAAATTTTCGCCTATGAAAGCGACGGTTTTATCCATATTGTAATCAGAGACAACGGAGCCGGCATTCCTTCCGAGCGCCTGCAAGAAATCAATGACCTCCTCCAACGGGACTCTATAGCTGCTGGTTCATCTATTAGCGGCGGGAGCGGTTATGGGATAGACGGCAACCGCGACGGTTCGGTTCATGAAGGAAACGGCATCGGACTGCGCAATGTCAATTTGCGTATTCGGCTTCATTATGGCCAAGGCAGCGGGGTTCGTATTGCCAGCGTAGAAGGAGAGTATACAGCAGTCACGATTACGATTCCCTATTTAATCCTTTCAGGAGGGCTGGCAGAATGAAACGAACGCTGTTGATCGTGGATGATGAAGAGTTTATTCGCTTAGGGATTAAGGCGATGATTGAACGCGAGTTTCCGGGCAATTATCAATTTTATTTTGCGGAAGACGGCGAGGAAGCTTTGGAGATTCTTGCCTCGAATGCGATAGATATTATGGTCACAGATATCCGGATGCCGATCATGGATGGAATTACGCTCATAGGACTTTTGCGACAGTTTGAACGCAGACCCGCCGTTGTCATTATTAGCGGCTATGATGATTTTCAATATGCCAAACAAGCCATTCGCTACGAGGTTCGAGATTACTTATTAAAGCCGATTGTACGAACCGAGCTTCATCAAACGTTCACCCGTCTGGAGCAGGAGCTGAAGCAAGACGAAGAGATTAACGGCATGCTCAGCGCAGCAGCCATGAAAGAAGAAGCCTATCGGCAGAATGAAATTCAATATGTGCTGTTAAATGATGAAATCAGCGGCGGGGAAGTGGCGGCAAGGCTTGAGAAATCCGGGGTATCGGAGCTTCAAACCGGCTATTGCCTTGGTCTTGTACAAGCTGTGGAAGGGCGCGCGGAGGGAAATGCTGTACTGCAAACGCGCATCGATGAATTTCTGCGCAGCACAGGCCAGCCTGGCGAGTGGCGCTTTACAGACAAGGAGGGGCGAAGCCTCGTACTGGTCCATGAAGAGCGGCGTTTGAACGAACTGCTGGATCATCTAGGTCAAGGGCGCTTGAAATCCTGCCAAATGGGGGTTAGCGAATGGTCGGAAGAGCCTGAGCAGTTCCGCGAGGTCTACCTCCAAGCGCTTAAAGCGCTGCGGTATTTTTTCCTTAAATCGACTCCAGGGATGATTCGTTATAGCCAGATCCAAGATAAGCCGTATTGCGGGGAGATACCTAAGGATGAAATCATCAAAATCGGCAATATGCTTGGAACAGGGCGAGAGCAGGAGATTAAGACTTTGCTCGCCCAGGTACTTGAATATCCGAAAATCTTGCGCTATGACATCTCCTACATGGAGGAAATCAGCAAAGCGATCAATGACTTGATTTTTGACAAAATATTTTTCATCTATGGCGAGGAAGCTGTTGAAATTCTTAAGCTTTACCGGCAGATCGGCAGCTTGTACCAATCTCCCAATTTTCATAATTATTATCATGGTGTAGAAAATCTGCTGGAACGCTTGAACGATTTTATTAGAGAAGTCAAATCGACTCATCTTAATCAAAAGGAAATGCGAGCCGCGCTAGAGTTTATTAACCTCAATTTCGAACGTATGGATTTGAATCTGGCGATGGTATCGAATCATGTCTCGTTCAATTACTCCTATTTCAGTTCTGTATTTAAAGAGTATACGGGCATGAGCTTTATTCAATATATTAAAAAGCTGAGGCTGACCAGAGCAAAGGAACTGCTCGATCATAGCATGTTGAAAGTATATGAAATCAGCGCCAAGGTCGGCTTTGAAAATCCGAAACATTTCAACAAAGTCTTCCGCGAGGCCGAGGGGATATCGCCTATGGAATATCGTACGCGGACGGCTGCTTTACATCATCCAAGCGTCCTGCCTGAGGAGGAGAACATCGATTGAAATTTATTATTAAGCCATCCGCGCAAATGCGCGAAATCGCGGAGCAGTGGGATTTTCGCAGATTGTTGAATCAAGTATGCTGCCCCACCAACGTACAAGCCGGAACAACGGCATCGGAATTCGGGGCTATGTTTTTCTTTGCAGGAGAAGCGGAATCGCTAAGTGAGCAAGTCTCCTCTTTCCATTCGACATGCGCGATACCGCCGTTTATCGTTAGCGATCTGGAGAACGGTCCGGGCGAAATGATTCACGGCTCGCAACGGTTTCCCCAGATGATGGGGTTCGGCCAGACCGATTCCGAAGAGCTGGTTTATACGATTGGACAATCCACAGCATTGGTCGCTGGAGCGAGCGGATTCAACTGGAATTTCTCTCCGGTTGTCGATCTTGCCGGCCATCCGGACAGTCCGGTCGTCTCCGGTCGCAGCGCAGGACAACGTCCCGAACAGGTTATTAAGATCGCCGGAGCTTATATGCGCGGACTGCAGGATAATGGCATGATGGCAACGATTAAACACTTCCCCGGTGACGGATTCGATACCTACGACCAGCATTTGACAACACCGGTTAATCCGTTGTCCAAGGAAGAATGGCGCAAGGGACCGGGCCGGGTGTTTAAAGAATTGATTGAAGCGGGAGCGATGGCCATGATGCCTGGACATATCGCATTGCCTGCATTCGACCAACCGGATGAGCGGGGGCTCTATCCTCCGGCGACTGTTTCCAAGCCTCTTCTGCAGCAGCTTTTGCGAGAGGAGCTGGATTTCCAAGGTTTAATTGTTTCCGATGCGGTCAACATGGGCGGACTGGTGGGCTATATGAATTACTATGATGCTCTTGCGGCAGCGTTAGAGAGCGGCTGCGACATGCTGTTGTTTCCCCACATTGATGAGCGTTTCTATGTGGAAATGGAGCGCCGTTATTCCGAAGGCAAGCTAAGCCGTGAGACACTGCTGGATCGCGCCAGCCGCGTTCTGTCTCTGAAAGAGCAGATGGGACTAATGGACGGAAGTCTGCCCACGATTACGCCGCCGGACCGTGAAGAGCTGGCTCGATTAGCCGAGCGAGCAGTCGCGGAGAGCCTGACGCTGGTACGAGACCGGGAGGGGCTTGTTCCTTTTCCGCTGCGCCCGGGAATGCGGGTATTGCATGCGGTGATCATGAATAAAGCCGATCAATATGGCGATCTCTATGATCGAATCCGCACCGAATTGGAACGGTATTGCGACCATGTCGACCAGTGGGTCGATCCGGGACCGGATAAGCTATTCCATACGGCGATATCCGGAACCTATGATCTGATTCTCTGCTCCATAGGCAGCCGTCAAGATTACGGCCTTAATGTCGCTCGGCTGCACGGTGAGGTTGCCCGCAACATGATGGGGGGATGGATGAGAGTAGGGACTCCAGTTATCTTCGTATCCCATTTCCACCCTTTTGTCCATCAAGAATATGAAGCATCGATCGATACGCTGATCAATACGTATGGTGATATCGACATTACGGCACGGTTGCTGATCGATGCGATCGCCGGACAAGCTCCAATCCGCCGCCAGCTAGCGGCGCATGACTAGAATATAGATGCAAAAAACGAAGATCTCAAGCCAGACTAAGCTGGCTGAGATCTTCGTTTTTTTGTTTTTTCTTTTTACTCGATGATTTTACATTTAGCTATGTTGAGGCTTCGTCTCAACCCATGCGACCTTGAGGTCTCTCTTTTTGAAAAACCAAGCATCATCGATTTTGATGAACTCGTCGAAATATCTGATGTTTGCGACCATTAATCTTTGGTTATCGCCGTCAATGGTTAAATGATGAGCAAAGCAATAGGTGATCCCCGTTGCCGTATCGCCAGATAAGGTGATTTTACTTTGTCCATTAAAATGCATGGTGGAAGTATACGTATTTAAATTTTCAAAAATAGGGGCTAAATCCTGTCTGCTGTTCACGACTTGGGATGGCTCTGCCAGACGTTCATCCATAAACACTCTAAAAAGAGTGTCTTCCGTAAAGAGCGACATTTGACCTTCAGCATCTCTCGTATCTGCGCAAAATGCATAAGCATCAATGAGTTCGCGTATCGCATCGCGGTCAGCTATTTGTTCAAGGGATAATTGATTTACCTTTACCATTTTTCCCACACCTCTTTTATCATTTTGGTAGTACCTTGTTCATGATCATCTAAATTAAATTGTTCAATTTGCATTAGATTTAACCTCATATTAAACGATCCGATTGCCTGGAGCTTTGTCGTACAGCTCATTTTTTTTGTCAATTCGGCTCATTCAATCGGATGATGATATTCCAGTGTTTTCTGATTGGAATGCGACTGTGACTTTGTGTTATCTTTTAGTCAGATAAGGAGTGAGGCGAATGAGGGCAGAAAGTAAAAAGGCTGTGAAAATGCCTCAGAGTTTGGCCAGCGTGGGCATGCTGAAGATGAAGGGATTATCCGTTATGGGAGCATGCGGCTATTCTGACATTACAACCGGGAGGATGTATCTGCAGGATCATGTTCTATTGGTTGTTCTAGAAGGGGTCTACATTGTCACATACGGCGACGAGGAATATTCGGTAAAGAAAAACGAAATGATGCTTTTGCATAAAGGCATCGTCATTGATTATAAGAAGTACGGAGAAGAGGATTCGGGGCAAATATTGGACTACATGATGTTCTTTCTGAAGGATGAACTGCTTCATGAATTTATGAAGATATCCAGTCTTCCTTCTTCCAAGCCAGTCTCGCCTGCTCCGGCTGCCGTATATTCGGTGAATGAGCGCTTGTTAAGCTATATCGCATCGCTCAAGCCTTATTTTAATGAGCCGGAGGCCATTCAAGACGAGTTAATTAAACTGAAAATGCTGGAGCTCTTATTTGATATTTTGGATGCGGACAGAGGATTGTTGAACCAAATTTTGCAGCTGAGGCAGCAGCGTCCTACCAACATTGTTGAGGTGGTGGAGAAGAATCTGCTGAATCCCGTATCTCTGCAAGATTTGGCCTATTTGTCCGGCAGAAGCTTATCGACCTTCAAACGGGAATTTCGCAAGATCTACAATGAGCCTGCCTTTCAATGGATTCGTAACCGTCGGTTAGAGAAGGCAAAGGAGCTACTAACCCATTCGGGAATATCGATAACGGAAGTCTGTTACGCTACAGGGTTCGAAAATGTCTCGCATTTCTCGAAAGCCTGGAAGAAGAAGTATGGGGTTACTCCGTCGGCAATGAGGAATCGAAGTGTTGCCGTTGAGGGATAAAGTAACTACGAAATGATTCGAAAACGGTGGACAGTGAATGGAGCTGAGTCCTATATTGTGCAAGAGGATTCAGCGGGTGTTAAGGCTCGACTCTACATACTGATATAATCTGAAACGGCGAATAATTGGCGTAACGGCTGCAAAGGTTCCCGGATCAAAGCTTTCTTGCAACAATAAAAAATTCGTGAGAGCTTTTTTTCAAGTCATCCGCTTCGATAATTGAAAAACTCCCCTTCTCAATCGTATCGATTAATGTATGTTTTTTAAATGACTTTATACTCGGCATTAAACCAACTGTACCTGTAAAATACAGCAGACTTCTTAGAACTACTTTCTCTCCTACGCATGGTGTGGCAGAAATGAATAAACCCCCGGGCTTCAACAGCTCATTCATCCTTTGCAGAGCGAGATGTTCATTTTCCATTAAATGCAGAACATGAAAGGCCAAGATGACATCAAATGAACCTTTCTTATATCTCTCATCAAAAATGATCGCTTGAGCATAATTAATATTTGCGATATTTCGCTCTTTGGCTTTTTTTTCAGCGATTAGGATCATGTTAGAGGATAGATCAATCGCACAAATTTCCTTCACATCTTCAGCAATCTCATTGGCTATTAATCCGGTTCCACAGCCGTAATCCAGTACTACGTCGCTAATTTTGAGATGTGGTTTCGTTCGTTGGATGATCTGGTGGTACGTCTGTTCATCCTTCTTCTCGATTTGATCATATTGACTTGCAGTTTTGTCCCAAAAACGTTCCGCTTTATTCATTTCAATCACCCCTTCAGTATAGTATTTCATCCCCGAGTAGATCGATTCCTTCATTCATTATAAGCTCCGCATGGAATGGCTCCTCTGCGTCCCTTATCGCTGACTGGCAGCGACTAAAGTCCCGATGGATAATCAAGAAACTTGTCGAAACTGCTACTTTATGCATATAATAGAAATCTATAAAATTATTAACTTTAATCAAAGGACGTGTTTATTTGTTTAATAGAAATCCGTATTTCGATCAATATTTTAAACAAATCGCCGAGCCCGATGAGAGCTACCACTATTATTTTTATGTTATGAAGTTTGCTTCATTAACCAAACATTTAATTTTCCAAAGTGCCGCGCCCTTATTCAATAGTCACATGATCGTTTGCGTAACGAATAAACGGGTTATCATTTGCCAAATGGATGGAACGACCGGGCGACTGACGGGAGCAACATTTGAAGCTAGCATGAACGAGGTAAAGAACATTTCGCTGGACAAGGGTCTGATCAAAACAAAAGTGAGGATCACTTTCTCGGATGACTCCGTGGCCCAGTTTAAGCCAAATAATATTTGCATTGGTCTGTCCAATCATAAAATACACTTGTTAAAGCTGAAGGAAATATACGGTTGATTGAATTTGGTCCGATAATTTTCTTAAAGTGCATGACTATAAGTGAGGGAGAGCGCTGCGGGTCAGAGGGTTCTAGAAATAAAAACACCTGTAAATACTAAGGGATAACGATCCAGTATTTACAGGTGTTTATTAATTGTACGGATGCAATTATGAGCGCTCTAAAGTACCCTCGGTTATTTCCTTCGAAAATGTATTTTCCACTCGAACGGACAGTTTAAAATAAGGAATCCATACTAAACCTATTACAACGGCTATAGCAATTGACCAATAGGATTGTTTTAATTCTTCACTAACAGCTTCAACGGTCGTCAAAAGTAAGACCGTTCTGATGATTGCAGATAGTATATTCGCGCTATAAAGAATGATCATTAAACGCGGTACAATCCATCTCTCTCTCATTAATTCAATGATCACATAGGAGATATAGATGAAAAGAGCCCCGTAAAATACGCCATCAAATATTAAAATTGTCGTCCACTCGGAATCATAAACTTCTCTAAAGGACCTTGTCTCAATTCGTACGACCTCAGAGTATGTGAATAATGCTGGTATCGTCTTCGTAAATAATTGGAACACTGCAAAAAACATCGATAGAACCATGCCTATTACGGGAACAAGCAACCAGCCCAATATACCTCTAGGGCCATGAACTTTTTCATCCCATACCATCTTCTCTACTGCTCGTTCGTTCCCTGCTTCTTTCTGACCCGCTTGTTCTTTCACAAGCTCTTGCATAATTAATTCCCCCAGTATTAGCTATGAATTCAAACACTCTATAGGGTATATCGCCATTTGAATGTATTTTATTAACTTTTCTATGAAATCCATGTAATCGCTGTGGGGAGAAAGCTTCCAGAATCCATGCAAAGTAAAAACCGCCATTAGCCTCCCAAATGTAGGCCAATGGCGGTTTTTGTTAACCGTTAAAATTGTCGCGCCAGCTCAGCAATTTGTCCTCCAGCTTGCGCACGGCAGAGTCTGTCAATTTGCCGACTACGGCAAAGATGACGATACCAACAAACACGACTTCCGTCTGGGCGAACTGCCTAGCGTCGGAAATCATATAACCAATCCCCGAATTCGCGCCCATTAATTCCGCAACGATGAGGCTGAGCCACGCCATCCCGATCGACAGGCGGACGCCTAGCAAAATGTTTGGCATCGCTCCCGGCAGGATCACTTTCGTAATCTGCTTCCATTTGCTGAACTGCAACACCCTGGCTACATCAAACAGTTTGGCATCGACGCCTCGTATGCCCAGGAATGTGTTGAGGTACACAGGGAAGAAAGCGCCCTTGGCAATCAGCAGCACCTTGGAAAATTCGCCGAAGCCGAACCACAGAATAAACAGCGGCATGATGGCCAAATGCGGAATGGTCCGAATCATCTGCAAAGTGGGATCAAGAGAGTATTCCGTTTTTTGAAAGAAACCGACGAGCAGTCCCAGCACAAGGCCAAGCCCTCCGCCGATGAGAAAACCGAGTGCCGCACGATACACACTGACGCCGAGGTTGGAAATCAGCGAACCGTTCGCGATCAGCTCGATAAAACGGTCGGCAATTGCGGTTGGCGTAGGCAACACTTGATGCGGAAGAAGCTGAAAGTAACCGACGCCCTGCCAGGCCAGCAAGATGATGACCGGCAAAACTAACCCGTATATGAGACGTTTCATCAATTGATTGCTTTGAGTACGCATGTTCACATCTCTTTTCCGTTATATTGATCGTCCAGCCTGCTTCAGCTGTTCGTGCATATAATCAATGGCTGACTGGTGCAATGTAATAACGCCGGAATCAAGACCTTCCTGGTAGCGCTGCTCCGAGCCTTGACCCGGGTACGAGATAGAAGGTTGCCCTTCAACGGTCGGAATTTCAGAAAGCTCGCCAAGAAAGCCGCTTACTTGCTCTTTGAAGGATTCGGCCGTATGACCGAAAATCGTCGGGTCGATCAGCAGCAGCAACGCGCCGCGGTCGCGTCCCGGACCTTTCGAGCCTACCGGTACGCGGACAAGCGCGCCGCTAATGATCTCCAGCGCCAAGCCAAGTCCGAGTCCTTTATATCCGCCAAGCGGCGACAGCCATTTTACTTGCTCCGGTTGTTCTGTAGGCAGTCCTTCTTCGGTAACGCCCCAATGCTGCGGAATTTTCTCGCCATTATATTTTGCTACCGTTATATGTCCCCATGCTCGCTCGGACGTTGCCATATCGAGCACGAACAGCGGGTCGGTATGAGGAATGCCGATGCCGATCGGCGTATTGTTTAGAGCAGCCGCTTTTGCGCCAGGAGGGGCGACAACGCTGCTGCCTCCATAAGCGAACACGAGTGTTACCGCACCTCGTTCCGCACCATAGCGGGCAATAACGCCTGCGGTATTGAAGCGGGAAATGTTGGACAAGCCGATGCTGACGATTTTGCGCTCGGCCAGCTTCGGCAACGCCAGATCGATCGCCTCCCGCGCCACAACATGTCCGATATCGCTGTTGCCTTCGATATGAAGGTAGGAGCCCTCGAAGGCTCCAATTTCATATTTCCCTCTGCGCTGAAAGTCCTGTACCGCATTTTTAAAGAAAGTCAGACCATGCGAGAAGCGGCCCCTCAGGTCCGCCTCCAAATAATCTTCCGTCACAAGCGCAGCTTCTTCGGGCGTTGCACCATATAGCTCAAGCACTTGTCTGCCCAGTTTTCTGATTTCTTCAAGCTGAATCGTTACTTTGGACATAAGTTCTCGCTCCTCACCGGTTGTTATTTTTACTTGTTGTCCAATTCCTTAAGCGCTTGTTCGATAAAGGTATTGTTCACGACAAGCGATGGATCGACGGTTTTATCAACAGCTTTTTCTTTGAATAAAAATTCGGATAGCTCGCCTTGCGCTTTGACAAACGCATCGGAAACCGGCACGTTGGCAAAGCTAACGTTATGAATAACGGACTTTACAACGTCTGGATTCAGCTTCGTGCCTTCGGCATAAACGTTAACCGCTTCATCCAGATTTTCATTTTGCCAGCGGATTGTATTTTCCATTACCTTCAGATAAGCGGTAACCAGCTCTGGATGTTCTTCCGTAAATTTCGTGCGGGCAATTTGGAAAGCTGGGCTAGTGTAGTTAATCGTAGCGCCGTCCGCCAATACGATAGCACCGTCATCTACAACGGCTGTAGACAGATACGGCTCGCCGATGCCCCATGCATCAATGGAACCGCCGAGGAATGCCGCTTTGGCCTCATCTGCGTTCAGCTGAATAATTTGAACATCCGAACCTTTCAACCCCGCCTGATCGAGCAGACGGAACAAAATATCGTAAGCGGCTGTAGCTTTCGCGACCGCTATTTTTTTGCCTTTCAGATCGGCAACGTTTTTAACTGCGCTCCCTTTAGGAAGCAAGATGCCTACATTCTTCTGGCCGGTGCTGCCGATTGCAATCTCCTTGAACGGGATATCGGCAATTTGACCGGTAATTACGCCTGTATTGCCCGTAATTGCAAGATCCAGACGGTTAGTCAGAAGTGCCTCGAATTGAGCCGGTCCGCCCTGAATTTCTACCCATTCCACTTTTGCGTTATGCTTAGCGAATTCTTCCTCAATCCAACCCTTCTTCTGAGCAAGCACGAGCGGGTGCACGGCGTGTTGAACGCCGATCTTGACACTGACCTGCTCATTCGGCGATGATATATCCGTTTCCTTGTTGCTGCCGCAGGCGCTAAGCACCATTACTAGACCGACGACTGCAATTAGGAGTAACAGTTGAACTTTTTTCATTGTGACTCATCCTCTTCTGTGAAATTAGGTTCAGTCTACTATATCCGATAAATCAAGTAAAATAACTATGAATTATACTTTGTATGACCAACAGTTATATTAAAAGGCGGTTTAATATGAACATAGAGCAGCTTCAATACTTGGCGACAATCGCCCGTACAGGCTCGATATCAACGGCGGCGGAAATTCTGCACGTTTCTCAGGCTGGCATTAGCAAATCGATTATTAAGCTGGAAAAGGAGTTCGGCTTTGAATTGTTCAAGCGATCCCGCCAAGGCACCGTTCCAACGGACAGAGGGCGGGTTATTATTCAAAAGGCGAATGAAATTATCGCCAAGCTTGAAGAAATCGAAGCAGAGGTGAGCGAGCAGGTCGATCATATCCGGGGGGAAATCCGCATGTCGGTCAGCCCCAATTACATGGCGATACTGCCGCATGCGATCTTGTCTTTTAAAGAGGACAATCCTTACGTCAAGCTGGAAGTGCATGAGAAAGACAGCGTCGATATTATTGACGACATTAAGCATAGTCGAATCGATTTGGGCTTAATTTATTTGAATAGAGTTCAGCCTGAACAGTCCCGGGATCTTGTGCTCGTTCCAATGATCCATTCGCGGCTGGTTGCTTGCGTGAGCAAGCATTCATGGCTGGCGACGAGGTCGGAGGTTACGCCGAAGGAGCTGAAGCAGCAGGCTTTTGTCAGCACGAATGGCAGCTTGTCGACCCGATTCATGGAACAGTTCACGGAGCGCTACGGTGCGGTCAATACCATTTTTAAATCCAACAACCAGGAAGTGCTTAAACGGACGATTGCGGAAGGAGCCGCGGTCGGCGTCTTTATCGAGTTCAGCCTCTTATCCGATCCGCTTATTGAAAGCGGCGAGATAGTCGCTGTCCCTTTGGAAAAGGAATTGAACGAAACAATCACGCTAGGCTACGCTTATTCCAAAAACCAAAAGCTGAGCAAAGCCCATCAGGAACTGCTCAAATATGTGGAAAGAGAAATTGAGCTCATTAAGCAAAAGAAAGTAGGAGCTGTGCAAAGTAAAAAGAGATGAGACTCGTAAGGAGCCCCATCTCTTGTAGCTAGTTTATATGGAGTACGATTGCTCTGCATGATCGAACTCGTTCAGCGCCTGCAGCACCTGCTTACGGTATTCGAGGAACGAGGAGGATACGCGCGTCCTTGGATGCGACAGTTCAATCGGAATGATTTCCTTGATTTCGCCCGGCCTCGCTTTCATGACGATGATGCGGTCCGCAAGAAAGATCGCTTCGTCGATATCATGGGTGACGAGCAGCATGGTAGTCCGGTTCGTCCGCCAAATATCAAGCAGCGCCTCCTGCATATGGTTGCGGGTGAACGCATCGAGCGCGCCGAACGGCTCGTCCAGCAGCAGCACTTTTGGGTCGCGGATCAGTGCCCGGGCAATCGCCACGCGCTGCGCCATCCCTCCGGACAGCTGCTTTGGAAAAGCTTTCTCGAAGCCTTGCAGCTTGACCAGCGCGATCGCATCGTCGACCTTCTTGCGCACCTTGGGGTCGCGGAGCGACAGATCAGCGGCTATATTTTTCTCTACCGTAAGCCAAGGCATGAGACGGTGTTCTTGGAAAATAAAGCCTCGATCGATCCCCGGCTTGCTAATCTTCCGGTCGTCAATCGCTACTTCTCCTTCGTATTGACTATCCAATCCGGCTACGATTTTGAGCAGCGTGCTCTTGCCGCAGCCGCTTGGCCCAATAATAGCGACAAATTCATGCGGCCGCAGCTCCAGATTGAAATGGCTGAGCGCATGTACGTGCTTGCCGTCCGATTGATAAACCTTATTCACATCTGTAATCCGCAATGTTGACATGCTGTACACCTCACCAATCTGTCCAAATTGGTACTTATCGTAAACAATTTGACCGCGGAATGCAATCTGTAATTTTTTGGGATGAGTCTGATGGTTAAGTTCTAGAGTTTTAAACAATTAGTCGGAGACGATGGTTGTAAAGATGGATTTACTTACTGCCAGGCGTCCATTTATAGCCGCAATTCATGCACCCGTTGACAAGCGTGCTTCGTCCGGCGAATCCTACTAAGATACCTACAGGCAAGGCAAGAAATAGACTGATTAAACCCAATACGAATAAAACCATACTAATGTTGAACATTGCAGAGCCTGAACCCATGTATGTAGATACATCCATAACTAAAAAGACGGGTAATGCTGCCAGTAAAATCCCAAAAACAATCATAATGCCGAGTGTAATGAACAGGCTCGCAAAGTTGTAGCCTTTCTTATTAGCGACGATTTGCGGCGACTTGCATCTGCGACAAACAATCGTATTAATATTGCCTGCATGGTTTGACGAATTTCCTCCTGCTTGACCGACAGGGCTAGCCAATCGAGACTGATTGTTGACCGTCCTATTAGCTTGAACTGAGGTGCTCCTGTTGGGTTGATTAGATGGTGGTCTTGTTGTTTGCTGCACTTCCTGTAACTCCCTTCAGATGTACATATAGGTAGATGGGATCATTCGACAAAATCCTTCCAAATCCCTCTTTTCTATCCTAATGATAGACAAACAAACTATTATATTTGGTATACTTTTACTCAAAATATATCAAAAAGTGATGGTGTAATTTCAATTGCATTATGGGAGAGTGGTCATATGGATAGGCATACAAAAATAAAAAAAGCTATTGATGATCTTTCATCGAGTGACGCAAAGACTGCTCTCAAGCTCATCATGATTCAATTAGATTCTGCTGGTAATAACGACGATGCGAAAGCCGAGCTGTACAATAGCTTGAAGGAATTGTCCGATGGACTGCTCGATACGGAAGGCCAGCGGCCTGTATGGGAGCCGGACGAAGGCGCATCTCATGTACATATTGCATTTGGAGAATCGGTTGCCGGAAGCTTGAAACTAGCCATCAAGCAATTGGGGCACGCCGATTCGCATAAAATCGTAACCTTCGGCGATTTCTTTTCAATAGGTCCGCTGTGGAGGCTGCATGAAGAGGAAGGCAGGGCTAGACGAGAGGAATGGCTCAAAGATCGTATTAATAATCATTTCAGCGATGCCGAAGAAGCTGAAGCGGAAACTGATCATCGGCATCTGTTGGAGCAGTTGGAACGAATTCCGGCGCAAGCGGCAATCGTGGTCTGGGTCACCAACAGCGCTTATGAACAGGCTGGATTGCGTTATGCTCTCCACTTGCTGAGCTTCAAGCCGAATAATGTATTCATATTTAACGTCGGGGCTGCCTGCGAGCGAAGGTTTAATCAGATCGACCGGCGGATCGATTATCGACATTCCGGTGAAATCCCGACTGAGCATTTGAAAGCAGTTTTTGATGAAAAAGAGGCAGGCGGATCGTTGTCCAATCAGACGAGAAAGCAGTTGGAGCAAGAATGGTTGGAGCTTGCAGAAAGTAAAGAAGGATTGCGTATTTGGGATGGAGAAAATATCGTTAGCGTAGACGAGAACTATTTTGATTCCTATCTGTTGGAAACGGTAGAGAAGCTGCACAGCTATAAGGGAAACGACGATTTTATTAAGGCTGCGCGGGTCATAGGCGAGGCGCTAGGGTACTGCGAGCAACACGTTGGCGATGGTTATTTCGAGTATCGACTGCGTCATCTTGTTTATAACGGTGATTTAGAAATTAAAGGAGTGCCGCGAGCTATGAGGTATTATAGCGTAAAACGAAAACGATAATACTTCACCCGGCCACAAGAGTGGCGAGTTCAATAAGGGACAATCGATAAGTTATTTAACCTTGGTTGAGTGGGCCTCACTCAATCAAGGTTTTTTTCGTACATAGTGAGATATTCTCGAGTTACTGATCGTGTTGTAAGCAGGGGGCGAAAAAATGGAAAGCAATTCTTTATTGCGTACGAATAAAGAGTTGGCCGAACTCTATCAACGGCATGCAGATATGGTTTATAGACTATGCTACATCTATTTGAAAAATCCCGTTGATGCGGAGGATGCTGTTCAATCCATATTTCTAAAGCTGATTAAAGCTCAAACGGTTTTCAATGACTATGAACATGAAAAAGCTTGGCTGATGGTTACCGTTAGAAACTACTGTAATGACGTTTATAAAAGCTGGTGGAAATCCCGTCGAGTCGCTTTAGATTCTTTGCCGGAGGTCCCCGTGTGGGAGGGCAGTGAGCCGTCCGGTAAGGTGCTGGCAAAATTGCTTTCACTGCCGGAAAAATATAAAACCGTTCTCTATCTGTACTACTTCGAGGATTACTCGGTAAAAGAAATATCTGAGCTGCTGGGACATAAAGAAAGCACGATCCAAACGCAGCTGGCGAGAGGCCGCAATCGGCTGAAAATCAATCTGGGAGGAGATCGCATTGAGTAAGGTTAACCGCGACATTAACCGGCTATTTGAAGCTCTTGATCCAACCGATGAACAGAAAAATAAAATGCTGGCCCGCCTCATGAGGCAAAACCAAAACCAGAATAATGCGGCTAGAAGCCGCGGAATATTTGTCAACGCGAAACGTCTACGCCCTGCAATCTGGGTTGCCGTTATAATGGCCTTTTTGACGACAACTGGATTTGCAGCCGCATATTTGGGGCTCGATGAAGGCTTCTTGAAATTTCTTAAACCTGCGAACCATGAGCAGGCTAAATATTTGTCAAACGGCGCATATGTCATAAACAAACGAGTGACGAATAAACAGGGCACGCTTACGATTAAACAGGTCATTGGCAACAGCAATTTGACCTACATTTTAATGGATTTTACGGCGCCGAAAGGCACGGTTCTAGATGCAGCGCGCTATCGATTTCTGGAAAATGACATGACGATCAAGGAGAGTTACCGGAGTACAGGGTATGAAGTGGTTCCAAATGAAAACAGGGCAGAGAACACCATTAGTTTGGTAATGACTATTGTCACGAAAAATGTGATAGCCGGTCAAAACATTCATTTTAAGCTAAAAGATTTACAGGCGGCTGAACCGTACCCAGGAGAATATAAAACGATTATATCGGGGGATTGGGAAACCGACTTTAAGCTGGATTTCAAAGATTACTCTACGCAATATGAGGTGAACAAGGCCGTTTCTATGTTCGGCTACAGGGCAATACTCAAAACGATTTCCGTATCGCCGATCTCGATAGCGTTAGTAGTGGAAAGCCGCAATATGAAAGAGATTGATAAAGCCGCCGGTCCATTAAAGGAAGTTGGTCCTAATCAGTCTTTAGACTACTACCCGATTACAATCAAGTACCAAGATGGAACTTCGGAAACGACGGATCTGCTTAAAGGCATACATTTAACGGAGAACGGAACACAATTATTTACGGTGAAGACGTTTGAACAGGTGATTAACGACAAGACGATCGCATCGATCGTCTTCTTCGATAGGGAAATTCCGATAAATAATTGACTCTTTCCTCATATAAACTTTTTACTATAAATAGCGTCTTAGTATACGAAAGGTGAAATAGAAGTACAAAGGTAAGAAAGAAGGCTTTTTCATGCAAATCAAAGAAATTGCAAAAAAATTGAATATCTCCCCCAGAGCCATTCGCTTTTATGAAGAGAAAGAATTAATCGCACCGCTGAAAAAGATGGACAACCAGTATCGCCAATTTCAAGAGAAAGATGTCTGGCGGCTGCAAACAATCATTTCGCTTCGGGAAGCGGGGATGACTATCGAGGATATTAAGAAGGCTCTAGCCGAAATGGAGGGCGACGACCATAAAGAACTGCAGTATTATTTGGAATTGCAGCGCTCGGTTATGTTCGCCAAGTGGCTGGAAATGAAGCAAATGATTGAAACGACGGATCATATGATTGACTTAGTGAAAAGTGAGCAGTCACTACCGCTTGAGCAGATTTATCAGCTTGCGGAAGGCTCCAAACGATTAAGGGATCAAAGAAATAATTGGCGTGATCGATGGGATTTCGACCGGTTGGCAAGCGCTCACGACCAGCGTGTATTAGATGATACTGAGCCCTATAAAGATTATGAAAAAGCGCTGGACCTGACGGTTAAATGGGTTTCCCCTATTGAAGGAGAAAAGGGATTGGATATCGGCACAGGAACGGGGAACTTAGCTAGTAAATGCATGGAGCAAGGAGCCGAGATGGCCGGGGTTGATCAATCCAAAGAGATGCTTAAGCAATGCCGAATCAAATTTCCGGACATGGAAACAAAGCTAGGGAACTTTCTCGCAATTCCTTTTCTCGACGAGAAGTTTGATTTTGTCGTCTCCAGCTTTGCATTTCACCACTTAACGGATGAGCAGAAGCTGCTGGCCATCGACGAGATGCGGAGAGTATTGAAGCCTCACGGACGTATCTGCATGACAGATTTTATGCTGGCAGACGGGGACGAATCCCATTCCGACAAGCATTATTCAACACTGACAGATTTGACAGTCTGGTTTGAAGAGAAAGGCTACTTTACCAAGCACTATCCGATCAATGACCGGCTATATATTTTCTGCGCAATTCCGCTTCGATAAATTAACGATTGACCTTCTCGTAACGTGAACCTTTATCATTCGAGGGGAATCAAACGAATCGAGGAGGATTATAAATGCCTAATCACACGAACATTTACAACCATGAAGCAGAACAGTACCATCTATTAATTTCGAAGCAGCCTAATTTGGCGCCAATTATTGAAGAGATTAAAGCTTTTAACGGATTGGACATTGTTGATGTTGGAGCGGGAACGGGACGACTGACAACCGTTCTGGCGCCGCACGCAAAATCCATCATTGCCCTTGATGCTTCAGATGCGATGCTGCAAGTAACGGCTGCAAAACTTGAAAAAGCGGGGCTTGCCAACTGGACAACAAAAGTAGCTGACCATAGAAAGCTTCCTTTGGAAGATCAAAGCGCCGACTTGATTGTGGCGGGATGGACGATATGTTATCTAGCGAGTACGAACGTACAGAATTGGCGGCAAAATCTTCAGGAAGTTATGGCGGAAATGAAGCGCGTCCTGAGACCGAACGGCACAATCATCATTTTCGAAACGATGGGCACTGGTACGGAGACGCCCGATCCGCCTGCTTTCTTAAAAGAGTACTACTCTTCGCTAGTTAGGCAATATGGATTTTCCCACAAGTGGATTAGAACGGATTATGAATTCGACAGCGTTCATCAAGCGGAAGAGCTAACGAGGTTTTTCTTTGGTGAAGAGATCGTGAACCAAGTACTGGAGCAAAATCGGATTTGCGTGCCTGAATGCGCGGGCATCTGGTGGCTTCACCGATGAAGAACTGCAGCAATGCCAGAGCTGGGTAAAGCATCTAGTTGAAAATCAGTGTTGACAGCAAGTGTGATAAAAACATATACTGGATAAAATTTCATACAACATAAACGCTATGACCGGGAGTATTAAGGATTTCAATTGTCTAGAGAGCTGTCGAATTGGTGAAAGACAGTCAATTGCATCCCCAACTCGCCCGCGAGCGGTAAGGCTGAATCTGTGAGGCCTTAACGGATAACCTCCGTAATGGGGTTCTAAGATGGTTCGGTGAATGAACGAATCGGAAGAAGAGTGGTACCGCGAAGAGAAACCTATCGCCTCTTTAGGAGGCAATAGGTTTTTTGTTTTTTTCTCCTTGAACAATTCAAATTAAGGCAGGTGTTAACGAATGGAAAACGTTATTGATTACTACTCCAGCTTCGACGAGTGGGGCAGGCTGGATCGGGAGCCGATCGAGTTTAGGATTAACTTGCATTATATCAAGCAATATTTGCCTCCCGAAGGCAAAGTATTGGACAACGGGGCGGGACCGGGAAAATATGCAATGGAGCTAGCCAATCTGGGGCTTCGCGTAACGCTTTCCGATTTGACGCCAAGACTGGTGGAATGGGCTAAGGAGAAGGCGGACGAACTGCAAGTAACGAAACAGTTTGATGGATTTCATGTGTTAAATGCTGCAAATTTGCACGGATTACCGAACGAGGAATTTGACGCTTCTTTAATGTTAGGGCCCCTTTATCACCTGCAACAAGAAGAAGAAAGAATCCAAGCCGTTGAAGAGCTGTTCCGCGTTACCAAAAAGGGGGGAATCGTTTTTGTCGCTTTTCAAACAAGGACGAGAATGACGATTAACTCCCTGCGAGATCCGCAGCATTGGAAGCCAAACGATACATTGGATTCAATAAATAAATTCCGCGCTGACGGGATTTTCAATCATGCAGACAAAGGGCGGTTTACCGGAGCATATTTCTTCCCTCTCCACGATATTAAGCCATTTATGGCCAGCCATGGCTTTGAAGCAATTGAGTTAATCGGTTCCTCAAGCATAGGCGGCATGTTGAGCGAAGAGCAAAAACAGTATTGGAAAGAACGGGGCGAAGAACGGCAACTGACGGACTTGCTCATCGAGTATGCAAAGGACCCGTCTATTTTGGGCGTATCTTCTCATCTGTTGTATATTGGCAGAAGGAAATAGCCGGACCCTAGCTTTGGTTTTATAGAACTTTATAGTATCCTCTAAGTAAAAGGAGGCGACATCATGAATGCAGAAACGGTAATGCAGGAGCTTGAAGCGCTTAGCAAGGAAAGAATGAAAAAGATTTATATGTCCAACGGCGCGCATGAACCGCTTTTTGGCGTGACCACTGGCGAGATGAAGCCGATCGCTAAAAAAATAAAAATCGATCAGCCTTTAGCAGAAGAGCTTTACGCTACGGGAAACTATGACGCGATGTATTTCGCCGGCGTCATTGCCGATCCGAAGGCTATGACCGAAGCGGATTTCGAACGCTGGATCGATAAGGCTTATTTTTATATGCTGTCCGACTTTGTTGTGGCGGTCACTTTAGCAGAATCCGATATCGCACAGCAGGTTTCCGACAAGTGGATTGAAAGCGGCGACGAGCTGCGCATGTCGGCAGGCTGGAGCTGTTATTGCTGGTTGCTGGGCAATCGTAAAGACAGCGAGTTTTCCGAAAGCAAGCTAGCCGGAATGCTTGATAAGGTGATAAATACAATTCAAGATGCTCCAGTGCGGACGAAGCTAGCCATGAGCAATTTCATTTACACGGTGGGCGTATCCTATGTGCCGCTTCACGATAAGGCGATTGAGACCGCGAAGGCAATCGGCCAAGTTGAAGTGAAACGGGATAACAAAAAGAGCAGCTTCCTGCAGCCTTACGAGAATATTCAAAAAGCGATTGAAAAAGGACAAATCGGCTTCAAGCGCAAATATGTAAGATGTTAAATCGCTGATAGTGCCCGATTCCTATATTCGGTGGAAGTTCGCGGGGAGGAATCGGGCTTTATTTTGATAATTTATCAATTTCGCTTCTCATATAGTCGGCAAAGCTTTTTAAAATTTCAATGCTTGATTCGGCATGATCTGGAATATCGGCCATTCCACTGTATTCATGAAGACAGCGTTGGATGTGCTGACGATATTCAGCAGGCAATTTGCTTACCCCCCACTCTCCGCCTTCTTTTTTAGAAGACACAACACCTTCCTTAAGATAGTACAGAACTCGGCAAAGATTGAGTGTAAAATACATAGGTGATTCAACAATATCTGTAGATGCATTTTCTACATCTGAAAGAATCGAGTTGATATAGAAATGCTGGTCAATTGGATAAAAAACCTCTCGCAGTGCTTTCCCATACAATGCAATCCCCCGATGATAGGTAACAACAATATGAGCGGCTAAGTCGGGGTCTTCGAATCCTCCACAAATGTAATTCTCATCGGTTTGATATCTCTTTCGATGATAATCAGAGTAATGAAATTCAAATGGTGTGGGATAAACAAAGTCTTTTAAATAGGATTCCAGAATAATGCTTAATTCAATTCCGCGTTCTTTTGGCATGCTTTCGTGGAGTTTTAGAAGTTTTTTTGCAATACGCTTATTATTGTCAGTTGATAGTTTTTGTTGAGCGATAATCAACAGGTCAATATCACTTTTATTCGGGTTAAAGCATCCCATTGCCAGTGAACCGTGTAAATAAACGCCAACCAAATTACTGCCCATTTCCTCTCTAAACAAATCTACAGCACGATTTAAAAAATACGGTGTGTCCAACCGTCATTCACCCCTGAGCGATTATAGTGTCCATAGATTTATGGCTCACAACCGAAATCAGTACTTAACTTGAAGGGAGGGAATCGTTACAGGTCAGAGGGTTCTTCCGATCGCCATTAAAGCCTGATTCCTTTAATTGGTAGTTGGTTGAGGTAGGAATCTGGCTTTAAAAGCGACCACTGTCGTTTCTCCAGAATCCCTCTGCCCCTCCACTTTCTCTCCTTTTCCGTCAAGCACTGATTTTAAGTTTGAGCCTAAATTATAATTGGTCAAATTTACCTGGTCAAATTTACCTGGTCAAATAATTCTCTTCCAGTTTTTGTTTCTAAAAAAGTATAATAGTAGCAGTATCACTCACCTTCCCTCAAAAAGGAATGAGCCTTTCATGTCCCATGAGTACTTAGAAAGAGTAAATGCAGTCATTCAATATATGAAAGAAAATAGTGATCGCAGGCTGACGCTTGACGAGCTGGCGGCTTATTCGAATTTCTCGAAATACCATTTTAGCCGCATCTTTGCATCCGTCGTTGGCATAACGCCTATCGCTTACGTCAACGAGCTGCGAATGAGCCGTTCCTTAGAGTATTTGACCCATACGGACCAAAGCGTTCTGGCCATCTCAGAGCTTTGTGGATTTGAATCGGTTGCCGCCTTTAATGCAGCGTTTAAGAAAAGGTTCAACCAAACGCCGCGAGAGGCGAGAACGGAACGGCAACAGAGCAATATGTTAGAGGTTCGCCGCAAGATGCGCGAAGAATTATCCGGTCTTCTCCGTTACGATAAAAGCAATGAAAGCAGCTTTTTAAGGAGGATTTGGGATATGAATGTGGCGATTACAGAATTACCAGAGTATGAAGTGGCTTATTTCCGACATGAAGGGAGTTACCTGGATACCGGCCATGCTTGGGCGAAGCTAGGAGCATGGGCGACGGGCAACGGGATTTGTCCGCCCAAGCAGCATTTTATCGGGATTTCGCTGGATGATCCTAATGATGTAGCAGAATCCGAGTGCCGGTATGATGCATGCGTGACGCTTCCAGAAGGCTTCGACAAGCGTCTGCATGCGAATGTTTCGTTTAAGGCTTTAGCGGGAGGTCAGTATGCGCTATACCGTTTTTACGATACGGTGGATAAGCTGGCGATTATATATCAAGGTATTTTCGGGCAATGGCTGCCGGGCAGCGGGTATGAGGCCGACGAAAGGCCATGTCTCGAATTTTGTTTGAACGACCCTGCGACAGACAAGGAAGGCAAATGCAAAGTGGATTTGTATATTCCGGTTAAACAGCGCAGTCATTTCGAAAGGAGCAGTTTCAGCCGATGAACCTGAATGTCGTATTCGAGTCATTTCCCGCAATCGCAAGCGAACGTATATGCTTGCAGAAAATCGAAGAACGTCATCTGGAGGACGTATTCGAGATTTATAATAATGACCATGTATTTGAATATTGCGGTATCATCCCCAAGCATAACAAAGAGACCGTTCGTAAGATGATCGGCCATTTCGAGCGCGATTATGGTAAAAAATCGAGAGTGAAATGGGGGATTTTCGAAAGCAATGAGAAGGACAAGCTGACGGGGATTATCGAGGTTTTTGATTTCAATTCACAGGTGAACATGGTCACAATCGGTTACTTCCTCGCTCAGTCCTGCTGGGGGCAAGGAATTGCAACTGCTGCTGTTCAAGCTCTTGAAACCTTCCTATTTGAAAAGGCTGGAGTGAACCGGATACAAGCGGAAGTGATGCTGCTGAACGATAATTCGAAAAAGGTATTGCTGAAAAACGGGTTCGTCAAAGAAGGAACCCTGCGGCAAGCGTCGCACTGGTCGGGGAAAGGGATCGTCGATTTGGAAATATACGCCCTATTAAAAAACGATTATGACAACCAAATTAGCTTTATAGGAGAAGGAGGGCGCTGACGCGTCCCTCCTTCTTTTTTAAGTATTATTTCAACGGAATATAATAGCGCATTTCCTGCTTGTCAATGGCGAAGCCGACCGACTCGTATAACGATAGCGCCGAGTGATTGGCTGTCTCCACCATGAGCTTTGCGTTGCTTAAATCGTGCGAACGTAGGTAGAGTAGTGCTTGCACTAGCAAATGCTTGGCAAGTCCGCGCTTTCTCCATGGCTCGCGTACAAATACGTCCTCGATGAAGCCGTCGTTTTCTTCTTTCCAGACCAGCAAGCCTGCTACGATCTCATTCGCTTCATGAACGATTATCGATGTCCAGAGCTCATGCTGCCGATACTCTTCCAAGCGGTTCAAGCCAAGCGGCGTATCCGGCCATATTTCCGATTCGATCTTTAAATATTGCTGCTGCTCCTCAGGCGTCTCCATCCCCCAGAATGAAGTTCGGAAGCTCTCTGGCAACAATCTATTTTCTATCGGCTTGTCCAACTGCTGTTTCATCAGAAATAGACTTTTGAGTGGAGCGTAGCCTTTGCTAACGAAAAAACGGTTGTTGGCTATTTCTTTCGAATCATTGCCGACGCATAATATCGTATCATACTCCTTGGACAAATCTTCCTTCAATTCGGTAGCTCTCGCAAGCAAAGGCTGATACAGCCGCTCAAGCAGATTCTCATCAGTCTCTCTTTCAGGAACGGTTTTGAGGTTCACATAGATGGCATGCTTGCTGTCCGGCGATCGGCCCGGCGGGACTACGTTAATGACGCTTACTTGTCCCTTTGCAATCATGCGGTTGTTTTCGAATGCGCAATATACATTGGGCCAATTGTTTTCTTCGCCTACCCACCAGAAGATAGCATTCTCTGTTGCCGTGACAGCTTGATATAATTCTCCGAGCAGCGGCATATCTTCGCCTTGGAACACTCGAATAACGGTTTTATTTTCGGTTTGCAAGTTGGAATTCCCCTCTCCATTTTAGCAAGGGGTTCGCAGGGTAGAGGGCTAGCTACGCGAAATCCCCTTATTGATATGGCCCTTAATCGTTGTTGTGTGTTTCATGAAAACGCCTCCTTATAAAGTGATTGCTAGTAACAATATCATTATTTTCCATAACATGCAATTGTTTTAGTGGTAGACAAAAAAGAAGCCGGGGAAAGAAGGGACTGCATCCCGTTCTTCACCCGGCTTCCGCCGTTTATTTGTATCTGCCGTATTGCTTTGCGTAAGAGAGAATTTTCCGGTACATGCTGCCGTCGCCCATATGCTTCAGCGGATAAAATTGAGGTTTTGTATTGACCTCGAGAATCCATGCCCGTCCTGAGCTGTCCAAGGCGACGTCAAGTCCAAGCTCGCGGGCGCCTTTGAGGTGAGTTTCGAACAAGCGACCGACCGACTCGCCGAGCTTGATTAACTCGTCTTCTTTTTGTTTAATGGTTCCTTCGCTGAAGCCGGCGCCGGCAAGCGTCGTTTTTACAAAGCCAACTTTTCCGCCTTGGTTGTAGTTGGTCGCGACGACTCCCGGTTTGCCGATTTTGCTAAACATCCCGGTTGTTTTCCAGACTCCCGCATTCGTTTTCTGAACCATAACGCGAATATCGAAAGGATTGCCGTTCGTTTTGGCAAGATTAATGCCTTTTTGCAGCAAATAAGAGCGTTCTTTTGTCCGCTTTACTAGGTAGCTATAGAGAGCGTCTAGCGTTGCATGACGGATTTTTGTCGTTTTAAGCTGCGTTTGATAGCCGGAAGCCAGCTTTTTAACACGCACAATATGGAACCCGCCCGAGCCGCCTGTCGGCTTGAAATAAACAGTAGCATAGTTAGACAGCATATTTTCGAGGCTGCTGCGGCTAAACGTAGCCGTATTAGGAACATACCCCCTTAATGAATCGCTTTTCAGCAGCCATTGCGTTTTTGTCCATTTACTTTTGAGTGCGGAACTATTGTAGCTAGCGCCGATGCCGTCCGCCTCCTTGTTTTATCTAGTACTAGTACTAGAACTAGAATATGAGGGAGAGCGGGACGCTGTAAGTGCTGCCGTCTATTTTTTCATATTATATGACCGATGTAGAATCGTCGCGATTTCAGCTCGAGTAACTTTCGATTTCGGGCGGAAATATCCGTTATCGTCGGGTTTCATAATATCGTTCGAGATGATGTTATATAGCGCTTCGGCTTTCAAAAATTCGAAATCTCCGTTACCGCTGATATATTCTATGCCTTGATCTACTTCTAGCAAAACAAACGGCATCGACAAGTAATCGGGGCGGTCCATTCGTTTGTAAAAAGCTTTAAGTTCTTCTGACTCATTTCTCCAATCCTGCTCAGCGTTAATATACATTTTCTCAATATCTTTAAGTCCCATTAGCATCTCGACAAGGTGCCCGTCTCCCGTAGGAGGAATATTAATCATTTCATACGGGAAGAAGATGAGCTCCTGGGATTCTTTCTTTAAAGGAAAGACACTGTCTAGAACAAGCATTAACTCCCAACGGGTTATTGGCTGTTCCGGTTTTAACTTGGCACCCTCCCAAAGGAATGATCCCATATGATAACGCATGGCGGTGATTTCTTTATAGGCCCAGTGATTTTTAGTCACATCTTTAAAATATTTCGCATTGCTTTTCTCTCTTTTTTCCGGAAACAGCTTGTAAAGCATAACGGCAAGCTCAGCTCTCGTTATGCTCCAATTGGGTTGGAATTTGCCATCCTTATAGCCCTTCATAACGCCTTTGTCTACCATGAAATTGATCGATGGCACGGCCCATCCCAGCTTGTCCGAATCTACGTCCTTGAAACGGGGAGCCGCCGAAGCCGGCAGTACAGAAGATAAAAGCATAATGATGGCGATAACGGCCATAATGGTTGAACGCTTCTTCATTTATTGAACACTCCTTTGCAAATGATGTCGTTTTTTTTGACGGAGAATAGGACTATCATATCGTATTTGTAACAAATTGGATAGTTAATATGTACCAGGAAAGAGTGTGCGTGACGGCTTTAATGACGATCGGAAGAACCCTCTGCCCCGCAGCGTTTCCCCTCACTTAAAGACCAGCATTGATTCGTTTTTGAGCCCCCGGCGCTTGCATCTTTTGCGAACTTTGCTATAATCAATTCTAATCTTAGTTTGAAGGGGTACAGCCATGAGTACGATCAAGCTTTATCAACTTCATTATCATTACAAGCAGCGTTAGCACCCTCGAGCAAATATCGGGGAGGGCTAACGCTGAACGCGTTGGCCTCCCTGCGAGATACAAACGCGCAGGACCAAGAGGTCCTGCGCGTTTTTTATTTTTCTAAAAAATCGAGAAGGGAATGGTAACGATGCAAAACGTGAAAGGAACGGCCGATTTCTGGGGGAACGAGCAGGCATTAAGAAGAAAGGTGCAAGCGGCTCTGAGAGAGACGTTCGAGTTATTTGACTACGAGGAATTGGAGTCGGCGATTTTGAACGAAGAGGAGCTGCTTGTATCGAAATATACAGGCGGCGAAGAAATCGTAAAAGAAATGTACCGGTTCGGCGATCAGGGAGAGAGGCAGCTGGCGCTTCGGTACGATCTGACGATACCGTTTGCCAAGGTGCTGGCACTCAATCCTGGCATAGTGCTTCCTTTCCGTCGCTATGAGATCGGAAAAGTATTTCGAGACGGGCCAACGAAACGCGGTCGAATGCGGGAATTTACACAGTGCGATGCCGATGTCGCCGGCATTGCGGGGCCGGAGGCGGAAGCGGAATTGATGCAGCTGGCGGCCACCGTGTTCGAAAAGCTGAGCATTCCCGTCACGCTTCGGTGGAACAATCGGCGATTGCTAGGCGAGCTGATGCAAGCGGTTGGAGTGCCGGACGATTTGGCGTTGTCCGTCATGCTTACGCTGGATAAGCTGGCGAAGATCGGTATCGGCGGTGTATTGGAGGAGCTGGAGGCCAAAGGACTGGATGAGGGCGTCATTCGAAGCCTTAGTGAAATGGCAGAATGGCTGTCGGCAACGGAGGTTTCAATCGATGCGGTGGCAGAACGGTATGCACTCGGCGACGCGCAAGGGCTGCAGGAAGCGCTGGCGCTGCAAACGCTGTTGACCCGGTTAGACCTTGATCGTATTTGCCGATTCGATCCTTTCCTTTCGCGGGGGTTATCGTTTTACACCGGCACCGTTTATGAAATTTTCGATGCAAGCGTCGCCTACACATCAAGCTTGGGCGGGGGCGGAAGGTATGATGAGATGATCGGGCATCTAATCGATCGGGAGGATGCCGCATATCCGACCGTCGGTTTGTCTTTCGGCCTAGAGCCAATTATGGAACTGCTGCGGGAACGCGGATGGGCGGAAAACGCACGGCCTCTAGCCGCCGTCGTTCCGGCTTCAAGCGGCGTTGAAGCGGAGTGTCTGGCCGCGGCATCGGCATTTCGAGCCGCTGGCATTCGAACACGGCAGCTCACCTCCGGCCGCAAGCTGAAGAGATCATTGGCGATGCTGTCCGCATCCGGCATACGTTTTGCGATCCTGATTGGAACGGATGAGGCAAGAGCAGGCAAAGTGACGCTGAAAGATATGATCGGCATGACCGAAGAGACGGTGGAGGTTGAGGAAGCGATCTATCGCATCGAGCGATGGAGCGGGAGTGAACAATAACGCATGTCATAAATGAGTTGCAGGTGTCCAAGATTGAATGGCCGGCAGCAAACGTGAATGAACGAGGCACTAGCCTCCTGTATGGCGGGGACAAGTACAGAAAATGTACAGTTTTTTGCGTTACAATAGAAGGTAAGGAACGACGAGCCGCATTTGAAGGAAAGCGGAATAGTTGAAACTCGATTAGAAATGCGGAAAAATGTTGCTGTACACGTGGCGTTTAAGAAAAATACGGGATAATGGCTGGCAAGGAGCGGTATCCCGTTTAATCATAAGCAGAGCCTTCCATTAGAATTAAAGATGTTTCTGCGGAAGTGTGCAGCCTCTAGCGTGAGCTGGGGCAATAAATGTCGGCAGTCAACCGCATGTCGCAGAAGCGGCTGCTAAGGCGATCGACGCTCGGAACGAGAATCTGTACGATAGCTTGATCAATTAGGCATAGACACATTTTAGATATTTGCAGAAAAAGGGGCCTTTGCGATGAAAACGACTCGTATCGAAAAGCATAAAGCATTTCTCTTGGCCGTTGCGATCGCAGCAATATCGGCTGTCGCTGGATTGATTAACTTATGGTTTGACGAGAGAAATATTTCGAACAAGGAGGCTCGGCTTTCAAATGAGCCGCGATTGTCGCCCTGGCTTGTCGATGAGAGTTGGGAAGAGGGAGTAGCGGATTTGCGCAAATCGGCAAACCTACTATCCGATTTGCAGCTGTTCGCTGCCTACTTTGACGAGTATGACCAGTTGATGACAGCACCTAAGCTGAATGAAGCGCTGCCGATTATCACCAATATTTTATGGGAATACGGCAACAAAAAGCTTTTTTTGACACTCGTGAATGATTGCTATGCGGAAGATGGTACCGTTGTACAGAAAGATTCGGAGTTAGTGTCGCGATTGATGGCAAGCCCGGCAACGAGAGGCAAGCATATCGATGAGATTGTAAACGTGGCGCTTTCCAGTCAATTTGACGGCATTGAGATTCATTACGAGGGAGTTAAGCAGGACGATTGGCCGCATATGACTGCCTTTATCAGCGAACTGAATCGGCGCCTGCAAATGATCGGAAAGCTCCTTCGCGTTGTGCTGGAACCACAGCTTCCCGTTGAGCGATTTACGCTTCCAGACGGACCTTCTTATGTGTTAGTGGCGGACGATTTGCAGAGGGAGAAGACTGAACCGGGACCGAAGGCCGATTATGCTTTTATCGATCAGTTGATTAAGCGAATGGACGGCGTTCCGGGAGAACGGATTATCGCTTTCTCAGCAGGCGGATTCGATTGGACGGAAAATGGTGCGATAACTGCCGTTACGGAGCAGCACGCTGCTGATCTTGCTAAGGCAATGGGCGCTCTGCCTCAGCGGGACGATTCAAGCGGCAGCTTGTATTTTACTTATAGAGATAGCGACGGCCGAGAGCATCGAGTGTGGTACGCCGACAGAGAAACGTTGAACGGTTGGATCGATCGGGCAAAGCGATCGGGCATTGCTCGTGCCGCGATCTGGCGGCTTGGCGGACTGTCCGATGAAATGCTTGCGGGTTTGGGAGTAGCGACGGAGTAAGATTGGGCGGGGCCACATCGCTGTAAGGCGGAAAACCGTCTTACAGAAGCGAAAACGGCGGGAAAGTGTGTCTGTAAGGCGGAAAACCGTCTTACAGAAGACAAAACGGCGGGAAAGTGTGTCTGTAAGGCGGAAAACCGTCTTACAGAAGCCAAAACGGTGGGAAAGTGTGTCTGTAAGGCGGAAAACCGTCTTACAGAAGCCAAAACGGCGGGAAAGTGTGTCTGTAAGGTGGAAAACCGTCTTACAGAAGCCAAAACGGCGTGAAAATGTGTCTGTAAGGTGGAAAACCGTCTTACAGAAGCGAAAACGGCGGGAAAGTGTGCCCGTAAGACGAAAAACCGTCTTACAGAAGCAAAAACGGTGGGAATGAGTGTCTGTAAGCCGGAAAACCGCCTTACAGAAGACAAAACGGCGGGAAAGAGTGCCCGTAAGGCGGAAAACCGTCTTACAGAAGCCAGAACGGCGTGAATTAGCCTCTGTAAGACGAAAAACCGTCTTACAGATGCGGGACTGTGGCTTTTGCGGCCATTCCATGAAACATCCTAAAGATGGTTTACTTTTGCGGTTACCGAGACCAGTCGATTCAGTTCTGTGAATTCGGCGATATAGCACAACTCGATAACACACCTCCAAAGTCGAACAAAAAAATCCTCCAAAACCGCTGTTAGCGGGATTGGAGGATTTTTTCAATAAGACTTACTTTCTTTCACACAGATACTACAAATATCCGTTTACCCTGGAGGTCTTTCTTTTAAGGCTGGCTATCCCTACTAGTCAAGCTTCTGCCCTTGCAGGATGCGAATGACAATGACGGCGGCTTCAGCCCGAGTTAACTCGGCCTTCGGCACAAACTTCGTCGTCGATTTGCCGATCATTACGCCTTGCTTCACAACGGAGGCAACCGACGCTTTGGCGTATGCCGAGATCGTGTCCGCATCCGCGAAGCCCGCCAAAGACGAACCATCGGACTCGGTAGGAAGACCCAAGTAAGTAAATACATTGATCAGAATGACTGCGATATCCTGGCGGCTGATCGGGCTATTCGGATCAAAGGAGCTAGACGATTTGCCTTGAATAAGTCCGAGCTTCTTGGCTGTGGAGATATCGCCGGCATATTTGAAGCTCGCGTCCACGTCTGCGAAAGGCGCTGCGCCGTTATCCGGCAGCAGACCGAGGCCTTTGACGATTAAGGACGTGAATTCGGCCCGCGTAATGCTGCGGTTTGCGCCAAATTCATTGGCGCTCACGCCGTCAAGCAGCAGCTTGGATGCGACACGGGCGATTTGATCCTTCGCCCAAGGCGCATTAGCGTCCGCATACACGACATCCGACTGGGCGACGATGTAAATGCTGTTGCCGCTGCGTTTGAGTTCGGCGGATACTGAACCATTCGCATTTTTCACAAACAGCGACGGAACAGGTCTAAACTCACCGCTATCTGGCAAGAACACAAAGCCGGATGCTTTTTTCGGATCGATGTCGTTTCCGTTAATAGTAAAGAAGCGGCTTAGGTTATGCTTACCGAAGTCAACAATCTCCACTAGTTTGCCGTCAGCCCCGCGCTTCGAGATTTTGAACTCGAGCGGTTTCGCAAGCAGTTTTAAACCGAGCGCTTTGGCCTTTTCCTCCAGCTTGGCGACTGTATCAGCCGACGGAGGGGCAATTGAGATCACGATATCTTCACCAGCAGGGAGCGCTGCCGCAGGAATAGAGTAGAGAATGCCGTTCCATTTGACCGAAATAACAGCGTTTCCGCCCTTGCCTGCAATTGCAGCCACGACCTCTTTCGGCAAGACGATTTCGGTTTCCGTAGCCTCATTGCCAACCGTAACGGTGAAGCTAGAGGATGAGGAATCCTTGATCGTTTTCAGCGATTTATCGGATTGAAGCGTTAACGTCCATTTTCCGTTCGATTTGGAGACTGTAGTCTCCAGCTCTCCCTGACCGGTTGCCGGAGTGGAAGTAACCGATGGAGCAGAAGGCCCCGACGGCCCTGAAGGTCCGGATGGCCCCGGTGTTCCAGTAGGTGCTGGAGTATCCGAAGGTCCTGGAGTACCCGAAGGCTCTGGAGTACCCGAAGGTTCCGGAGTTCCGGAAGGTCCCGGAGTCTCAGAAGGCCCTGGAGTCTCAGAAGGTCCCGGAGTCTGAGAAGGCTCTGGCAACGAGGCTGTCTCTACAGTCAGCGGAGCGCTGGCTGCAGATACCTCGATGATTCGTTCTGAATCCTTCTTAACGGCGAGTACAAAGAATGTATAGGATGTGCTTGGCGTTAAGTCCGAAGCCGTCCACTGCGTCGAGTCTGTCTTGCCTAAGAAGCGGCCGTCTATAAAGACTTCGTACTCAGATGCATCGGCCAACTCATCCCATTCCAGCGTAACGGAATCGGTAGAGCTGTCGAGAGAAGTAACATTTAATGGCTCTTTCAAGGCAAGCTCATTAATGACGCCGTCAATTGGCAAATCTTTGACCAGTTGGGTTGTCAGCGTGCGGTTCTCATCATCGCTTATATCCCAGCTCATTGTACCGGCCAAATTCAAGGTTTTGATTAGCGAAGCTGTATACATCATCGTTGTTTCATCGTTATACGTAATGAATCTGCCATTGTTTTTATTATACAAATAAGAAACCTTGGCTGCTTCGTTCCAGTAATGGACATAATCGCTGTTCGTCAAATAATTGTCCTCAATGTCGTCGAAATCATAGATGCCCTTTTCCCAAGTGCCCACAGGATCGTCTGCGCATTCTTGATATTCACCTGGCTCCGGACAATTGATCCAGCCTTTTCCGTAGTAAGGAACACCGAGTACCAGCTTATACGGCGGTATGCTTCCGTTCAGATGGCCGAGCGCGCCGCCCCTTACATTGTTGCGAGGAGCCGTATCCTTTGGATGCTGTGGATCGTAGTAGATTGGCGCGTTATGATGCGCGAACGTTTCCCAATTGCCGCTGTAATCGTAGGTCATGATATTTACAAAGTCGAGGTAAGCGATCGAATTCGGAATATCAGCGTTGGCAATAAACTTGTCGGCTTGCTGAGACGCAATGGTTAGCAGGTAGTAGCGTCCGTCCTCAGAGCCTGCGGCATCCAGTGCTTCGCGCACTGTTTTCATTAGAGCCGTGAAATTGACGTTGTCCTCCGGACGGTGGCTATTACCATCTTCGCCCCCTTCAACGGGGTACTCCCAATCGATGTCGAGTCCATCCAGCTCATAAGCGCGAAGAAACTTCACCGCAGAAACCGCAAAGGAGCGTCTGGTCTCTTCCGTAGCAGCCATGTCGGAGAAATAATTGGAAAAGCTCCATCCGCCTACCGACACCAACAGCTTTAAATGAGGATTATCTTCTTGGAGCGAATTGAAGATCTGGAAGTTGGTAAGATCGACCTCTTTATCGCCAACTACCATTTCGCCATCATATACATAATCCGATTGCAGCGGAATTGTATCGTCTTGGCATACCTTCCCATTCGATCCATGTTCTTTCCAACACAGATCCGAGAAGGCGTAGTTTATATGCGTAATTTGAGAAAGGTCGATATCGGTTGGTTTGAATGCTCGAGTATAGCCAGCCCAAGAGGTGTAGTAGGTGACGTTAGTATAATTACTGCCAGGTACGACATCGGCAGCTGTACTTGCATCTGACTCCCACAGATCATTTTTTGCCTTGACCGTGAACGAGTAGGATTGCCCTTCGGTTAAGCCTGTTGCCGTATACCTGTTGGATTCGCTTGTACCGACGGAAACGCCATCCCTGAATATTTCATAACTTAAAGCGCCAGGCGTCGGCGCCCAGCCGAGGTATGCGGTCGTTCGATTAGCGGTAATAATTTGAACGTCGCGAGGGGCGGCTAGCTGTCCCCAAGTGAGAACAAGCTCATTGCTTTTCTCCGATACTCTAACCAATCCGTTTTCGGCAAACTGAGCGCCTACCAAAAACTTTGTAACAGTCCCGTCTACTAATTGGTCTGGTTCGAATGTGTAGGTCAATTGGTTGGAGCCGTCCCATATTCCGCCTTTATAATTGCCGTTGACATAATAATCGTAGCCGTTCGCGTTAGGGCTTCCTGTCCAACCGAGCGTAACGCTGGATGACGTAAGGGCCGTAACTTTTAAGTTCTGCGGAGGCATGACGGGCAGCGGAGGATATTCCTTTGTGTCTTCTGGTGTCGTGAACGTAACGATATTGCTCTTTAGTCCATCTTTCAGGTTTGGATACTGAATACCATCGGGGCCGATAAGATAGGAATAAGTTGTATTTGGCTTTACGCTGAGTACTGCCTTTTGGCTGTTTCCATAATATACGTAGGTTCCCGTACTGGTCCAAATCCAATAATCGTCAATGCCGGGGGCGTTCGTCCACTCCAATGTGACCGTTGTCGCCGTTAGATCGGTCACTCTCAGATCAGTTGCGCCTTGTGTAGGACCTGTAGGTTTGTCGCCTTCAGGAGTTTTGAATTCGATAATATTGCTTAAATGGGCTTTCGTGGCTGGTCTTACCAGCCAGGAGATTTGCAATTTGTAGCTTGTATTCGGTTCAAGATCTAACTTTCTCGAGCCGCTGTTCCCCCATGTGAAATAACCGTCGCCTGCTCGGCCATCGGCGTGCCAGACATCGATATCGTTTTTGCTCGGATCAACGTCCCAATAAATGGTGGCGCTGCTCGCAGTAATAGAATCTGGATCAACTCTTAAATTTTGCGGAGCTTCAGGATCTTGTACGGCGGGGTCAGCAGAAGGAATTGCCTCCTGCGCATACAGTGCATTTACGTTCAAAAAGGGGCTAATCAACAAGGCCAACGTTAGAACAAGGGTCAAAAACAGCTTTGTTTCCTTCGAACGAATAACAAACACTTGATCACCTCAATTGTCATAATAGAGCCATACGGCATGACGCTCAGTCATCCGCATGTGATGTCTACAATGTCGAGCAATCCGGTGAGGAAATGTCTTGGTCCCGAGTAAATGATCTAATCATTCGAAATTATGATTTTTTCTTTCATCGCCCCCCGTGAAGAATGTTAAGGAAATGCAAATATATGTCCATCATGACGGCAATACGATCGGAACGGAAGGTGGAAATTTATATGATGGAGGGGGTAAAAATTAACAAAAAGTGGAAATTTGTCGAAGTCGACAAATTGGTCTATCAGTTTATGTTGACGAGTCTCGATTTATGGCTCAATAAGAAGGCAATAGATAGTACCGAGGGAGGGACGTGGTATAAAAACACGTAAAAAGTCTGGTGTCAAGTTGGACTAGGCCATTCCGAGTTCGAGTTGTACGAAGCGTTTCAGGTTTTGTAGCACTGCCGGAAACAAGGTCCGGCGCGTCCTCAACCGCTCGACGTTCAGGTGCAAACATGCTAAGCTCAGGACAAAAGTACGGTATCGCAAGATTGGGGGAAGAAGCTATGAAAAATCAGTTGGTTCTCGATATTGGCGGAGTGCTAGCGGAAAATATAACGCCATTCTGGAAGAGACTTTCGGGAGAGAGTCAGACGGCTGAGGAACTGTTCGCTTTGTTTAATCGTGAGGTGCGGGAAGAATTGTGGAGCGGCGGCATGACAGAAAAATATTTTTGGGAACGCTTTGCGGAACGGTTCCCGAATATTCCGGCGGAAAACGCGCGGGAAAGCATGATAGCGAGCATTACGCCGTTGCCGGCCATCAAGGAAATTCCGCGCTGGAGCCGATACGCGGATATTCATCTGCTCAGCAATCATCGGACGGAATGGATCATGCCAATTGTGAATACAATCAGCGATTATGTGACCAGCGTCACGATTTCAAGCGAGGCTGGCTGCTGCAAGCCGTCCGCGCCGATTTATTCCGTCGTGAATGCGAAGCTTGGTCTGGAGCGTCCCATTTTATTCATCGACGATCAGGAGAAAAATATGAAAGAAGCAAGGGCGATCGGCTGGCAGACGCTGATTGCTGACGTCGAAGGACGTTGGATTGCCGAAGCGGAGCGGTATTTGCTAGGCGGCGAAAAATAGGATGAGCCCCCGTGCTGCGTCTATCCATGAGCTACGAACCAAAGAATGGAGTGGAATTGCTATGAGAGCATTAATCGTCATTGATTATACGGTTGATTTTGTCGTCGGCAAGCTGCCTTGCGGCGAACCTGCTATTGCCATCGAGAATCGGATATCGGAGCTTGCTGCGTCGTTCGCGGAAGCGGGAGATTGGGTAGTGATGGCCGTCGACCTGCATGAGGAGAATGATCCGTTCCACCCGGAGACAAACTTGTTTCCTCCGCACAATATTCGGGGAACGGAAGGCCGAGAGTTGTATGGAAAACTGAAGCATACGTATGAGCGGTACAGCGATCGGATGCATTGGATGGATAAGACGCGGTACAGCGCGTTTTGCGGGACGGATTTGGAGCTTCAGCTGCGGGCGAGGGGCATCGAGGAAGTGCATTTGGTTGGCGTATGCACCGATATTTGCGTGCTCCACACGGCCGTTGACGCCTATAATAAAGGGTTTCGCATGACCGTTCACGCCGATGCGACCGCTACGTTCAATCCGGGCGGCCATAAATGGGCGCTGGGCCATTTCCGCAATTCGTTGGGAGCGGTTGTGGAAGAGAATGGAGAAGCGCTCAACCACCAATAATCGCTCATAAAAAAGGAGGCTTTGCACGGGATGCAAAGCCTCCTTCCTTGTTCACTCAAGTCAAATCCGCGCTCTTATCTTTATCTTTGGGGACGGTTTTGTCCCTGCCCCACGGAGTGCCCAGAATAGGCAAAGCCCAGCGGTCCAAGCCGATCCAACCGGCATTTTTCCAAGCAAGCACCAGCCAAGTCGCGAGAATGAACAGAATCGGGTTCGTGCTGAGTGTACCGGCGAACAGGAAGCTCACGTTCATGAAGCCTCCGAAAAAGGCGGCGATGCCGGTCAGCAAGCCAAGAATCAGTCCTACTCCAACGAGCAGCTCGCCGAATGCCACAACATAACCGAACAGCTTCGCGTTTGGCAGAACGGCATGCTCTAGAAAGCTGGCGTACCAGCCGGTAACATCATGCCCGTCCTCGGCTTTTGCAAGCGCACCTTTCACGAACCCTTGAATCGCGGCGCCCGCTTTTTCCCCGGTCCACGCTTCGCTGTTTACTTTTTTCCAGCCTGCTGTTATCCAGGAATAGCCGACGTACAGTCGAATGATCAGCCAAATCCAGGATGCCCGCGTATCGCTGAACAGAAAGGCGGAAACCGGATTTTCGGGAATAATCTTCACTTCTTTAGAAGAGATACGGCTCATTTTTAATGACCTCCGTTTGCATATTTTTGTTGGTACGATTTGTCAACGGCAACCTTATCTTAACAAGAAGCGGAGCCGAGACCTGTGATGTGGATCACAATTGATAAAGATAAATCGGTCGGAAGAAGAGCTTTGCAAGCGGGAGCCGTATTTTAAAAGGGAAATGTAGAAGCGTCGTCGAAGGTTATAGAAGGTTATATTCGAAATAATAACGCGATGCGGAGGGCGGTAGCGATATGTCGGATTTGATGAAAAACAATGCAAGGGGCGACGAAAGCCGCGAAGGCGAGTTTTCGCTCCGTTTCAGGCTTCGGATCCAGAAGAATAATGGGCATACAGGCAAATTAGCGGTTATTATGGCTTATCCGGCTTTTGCAGCAGAGGATCCCGCGAACGAAGAAGCCGTTTCGTTATCAGCTTCTTACAACACGGACATCGGGCATGAAGGAGAACTGCAGGATATAGGGGAAGTGAGCGTTGTTCATCTGTTTCCGCTGTGCGTTGGCTCCTCATCCAAGCTGGCCGATACGCTGGAGCTTTTCGAGAATGAGCATGGAGCGGAGAAGCTGAACCGCGTTCTAAAGCATAACCGCAAAGTCGTTGCAACGGCGATAAAAGAGGCGGATTATGTCGTGCTCGCATGGGGAGACACGCCTAAGAAAGTAGCTGACTATTTTTATATGAACGAAGCGCTTAAAGCGCTCAAAACGATTAAGAAGGCCAAAAAAGCGAAGCGGGTTTTTGTGGCGGGAAGCGCTTTGCGGAAAGCTGCTTTGACGCAGCGCGGCAATCCTCGGCAAGCGGGAAAGGCGGAGGAGGCGCTAAGCGGACTGGTCGAGGTGGGCATCGACAAGCTCAATCGCCTATTTATGATAGACCAGACAGCCGTCGCTGCCGCTTCCGAGTGATCTGCGGCTCAGAACACCTATTGCGGCGCTATGTGTCGGACGCTAAAGCGAATTAATAAGAACAGGAGGCTTCTCTTCCGCGAGAAGCCTCCTGTTTTTTTCTGTTTTCGTCGTCGTTAAAATTCTTCTCCGCGCACTTTTGCAAAAACCATCGTATCGGTTGGCGTTCCGTCGATGGCATCAATTCGTTCCTTCCTCAATACACCCTCAAGCGTAAAACCGCATCGTTCGGCAACGCGGGCGCTGCGCAGATTGCGGGCGTCACAGCGGATCTCGACGCGCATCGCTTGCAATTCACGGATTGCAAAATGCGTAATGGCGTCAACCGCTTCGGTAATATAGCCTTGACCGGCGTATGACGTTCTCACCCAATAGCCGATCTCGAACTTGCGGGCCTTCCAGTCGATTCGGTGCAGCCCGCTGCTGCCGATTAAGCGGCCATCCGTTTTGCCGAACAGCAGCAGTCCCATGTCTGTACGTTCCAAATATTCGACACGGCCGCGCCGTGCGTACATTTCCGATTCCTGCACGGTCGGCAGGCTCTGAGCCCATGGCATCCAACTGCGGAGCTGTTCAACGCTTTCGTGAACTGCTTCGTTAAGGGCGGCTCCGTCGCCGTGCTCAGACGCACGAATGATCAGCCGTTCGCTTTCAAACTTTTCCGGAATGTTGAGCAGCAGCGGAGAAGGATTCGTATCCATGACAAACCTCCACAATAGAAAATGTTTCCGTAAACTATAACACGCCTACCGGTTCATTACCATTCCCTTTTAACAAGAAAAGAGGCGTTTGGCGGGAAGGGACGATTGCAGCCCCGGGAAAGTCGGTCCGAATCCGGCGAGTGCCCACATTCCTATCTGTTTTTACGGCAAAATGACACGAGTAATAGAAAGATACAGGGCTCAGGCCTCGTAACCTAAGGTAGATTGGCGTACCGTCATGCCGGCTGTCTAGTTCATCTATTTAGCGTTTTGATAGATTTGGTACAAGCGCACATGCAGATAAATAACGCTGTCCATATCTTGTATTAATTCCAATACAAACGCTTTAATAGGATGAATTTTGAGGAGGAATAAGAGAATGGGTAGCCAAAGCTGCGACGATGACTGCAAGAAACAGAAAAGCGGAAAGAAGGACGGCGGCAAGAGCGGCGGACAAAAATGCGACGACGGACATAAAAGCGACCATCACAAAAAGGAGAAAAATAAAAACAAGAGCGGAAAAAGCAAAGGAAACCGCAGTGGTGGCGACTGCCGCAGCGGAGGCGGCAAATCCAGCGGCAAATCCGGTGGCAAATCTGGCGGTAAATCTGGCGGAAAAAGCGGCGGAAACAAAAGCGGAGGCAGCAAATGCGATAGGAGCAAGGGACAAAATAGCGGAGGTAACAGATGCAATAGGAGCAAGGGACACAATAGCGGCAGAAACAAAAGCCATAAGAGCAAAGGGCACCATAGCGGATCTTGCCGGAGCGGAGGGCGCAGCGGCGTTACGGTCGAAATTATCGTGCCGGATCGTACTTCAGGAAAAAGCCGGGGCTGCGGCAAGGAGCATAAGAGCGAAGGATTACTGTCGATTTTGGAACGCATCGGTGTAGGCACTCCGAATATTCGCATTCATTTCTCCGGCACGTCATTGTGTGGAACCTACCTGGGCATTAGCGGCGATGTCGTCATGCTGAATGTCCGCGGCTTCGTTTCCACGATTAGAATTTGTTCGATTACGGCGGTCGATATTGGCCGCAAATGCAAATGCTAGCTGGCAGTCCGCTGCCACGATAAATCGAAAACTATTTTTTGGACGAGGGCAATATAGTTTGAACGACTAAAGTCTGTTGCACCGCCGTAAAAGTGCTTGGATGAAGCAACACTGTTTCTCTAGACCCACTCGACTATCGCTTTGTATAATGGTTCAGGTGATGAGGGGCAGGCATGTTCTGTCCGCTCAACTAGACCGTAGGAGCGTGTGCAAGTGGATAGAAGTGGAACCAAATGAGTCAGACAATCAAGGTATCGAGCACGACCCCGATCGCGATTAGCTTAGTCAGCAACCTGGCGCTGACTGTTTTGAAAATTGTTGTCGGCGTAATGGCCGGAAGCCAGGTGCTTATTGCCGACGGCATTCATAATGCGGGAGATGTCGTAGCTTCGGTCGCGGCTTTGAGCGCCACCGTCATCGCAAAAAAACCGAAAGATAGCGATCATCCTTACGGGCATGGCCGAGCGGAGGTCATCGGTTCCGCTATCGTGGCCATTATTTTGTTGGCCGCCGCCGTGTTTATCGGCTATCATTCGATTGAATCTTTCCTCCATCCGGCAGCGGAAGCGAGCGTGCTGGCGCTGATAGCAGCCGTAATCTCGTTAATATGGAAGCAATGGCTTTACGTTTATTGCATGAAGCTCGGCAAACAAACGAATAGCAAAAGCCTGATCGCCACCGCTTACGACCATCTTGCCGACGTGTACGCTTCGCTCGCGGCCGTCGCGGGGATCGGCGCGGGGCTGATCGGCGACTATTACGGCATCTCGCTGCTGCAATACGGCGATCCGATTGCGGGCTTGATTGTAGCGTTGCTCATTTTAAAGCTGTCTTACGATATGGGACGGGAAGCCGTCGATATTTTAATGGACAAAATGGTGTCGCCGGAGAAGCTGAGTCATTACGAGAAGCTGGTCGACAGCGTGCAGGAAGTCAAGCGGATCGATCGTATACGCGCTAGAGAGCACGGACACTATATCATTATCGATGTGCGGGTAGGCATTCCCGCCGATCTGAACATTCAAGAAGGCCACGACGTATCCAAGAAGATTAAAGCGGTCATTATGGATCAGAACGAGGATGTCGAAGAGGTGCTTGTCCATCTGAACCCTTGGTACGAGGGGGAGGAAGAGGAGAAGGAAGAGGGAAAGGATAAGCGGCCTACCCGCTTATGACCATACCGCAAGCTCGAATAAAACCAGCTAATGGTATGTCAAGTGTAGCTTTTTGAAATGCCTCAGATTTGCTATACTGAAAAACAGGTATAACAAATAAACCTCCATCTCATG